>CAZWGW010000398.1:0-6814 GCA_964633565.1 uncultured Planctomycetaceae bacterium | reverse complement strand
GGACGAGGGCCGTGTCGTCGACCGCCACGGCCGAGAGGAGCGTGCGGTCCTCAAACAGTTCGATCCGCTGGGCCAGCCCGATCGGCCGCCGTCGCTTGCGCGGCTGCCGTGCGAGACGGCTCTGATACCACATCCGACCCCGGAACAGCCGCAGCCAGTTCGTGACGACCATGGCCAACCCCCGTTCGGTGCCACACAAAAACGACAGGGACGTCGTACACGCAAACCGCGGAAGCAATGGTTCAACAGAGAAGACCCACCGCACCCGCCACAGAACTCACACCCAATCGCCGCACGCTCGTAAGAACCGAGCCGTTAAGGAAGACGCTCCCGCCACAAGACCAAGATGAGCACGCAAAATGATGATGGCCGGATTCTGCCGCGCCGGTTGCCGTGGCGTCAAGGAAAAACCGGAAAACTCCTTGGAATCGTCCCAGACGTCGCATTCGGGCCTTGCTCCCAATCTACTGTTGAAAGTGAGTCGCCCTTGTAGGATTTACAATCGTTGACCGCAGTATTCGCAACGTGGATTGCCACCCCCCCAAAGTCGCGCAGGCAACCTATCACTCCATGCTGCAATGCCTTGCAGCATCGCTTGGCCGCCACGTGGCACCGTGCCGCCAAAAATCCGGTACCACCGGCCCTCTCTTTGCATTCACTCCGGTCCGCCCGTCCGCGACCTGTCGCGGTGGGAGTGATCGACCCCCTCTTCGGCTATCCCGGCCACGCGTTAGTTCCCGCAAGTTCCATTGGAAGGTCCGCAGCGCATGGATGCTCGGCTCGCCCGGCTGTCTGTCGTTGTCGCCGCCCTGGCATGGTCGGCCGCCGTTCACGCGGCCAGCCACCGCACGCCGAACTTCGTCGTCGAGGCGCCGACCGACGAAATCGCCAAACAGGTGGGGGAGGCGGCCGAGTTCTATCGCTGCGAACTGGCGAAGGAGTGGCTCGGGAAGCCGCTGCCGCGCTGGTACCGGCCCTGCCCGATCCGCGTCAAGGTCGGCCAGATCGGAGCCGGGGGTGCGACGACGTTTACGTTCGAAGGGGGCGAAGTGTTCGGCTGGAACATGAACGTGCAGGGGTCGCTGGAGCGGATCCTCGACTCGGTCATTCCGCACGAGGTGAGCCACACGATCTTCGCCTGTTACTTCCGCCGCCCGCTGCCGCGCTGGGCCGATGAAGGGGCCGCGACGCTCGTGGAGCACGAATCAGAACGCCTGCGGCAGACGAAGCTGCTGAACCAGGTGATCAAAACAAACCGCCGCATCCCGCTCCGCGATCTGCTGGCCATCAATGAGTATCCCAGGGACATGCAGCAGGTGCTGACGCTCTATGCCGAAGGATATTCGCTGGCCGACTTTCTCGTCCAGCAGAAGGGAGACGAGGGGAAGGCGGCGTACCTGGCGTTCCTGAAGGACGCGCTGGAACAGAACTGGACGACGGCGTTCAGGAAACACTACGGCTACGAAAGCATCGAGGCGGCCGAAAAGCACTGGACCGGCTGGGTGCTCGCCGGCAGCCCCGAGCTGCCCAAGCGGGACGACCCGCGCCTGGCAGATACCGGTTCGCGTCCCGCCGCTCCGGCAGTGACGAGAGAATTTGCTTTGAACGACAACCGTTCACCGCCGAACGCTCCGCGCAATGGAACGGAACTGGCGCGGGGGCAGAGCCCGCAGCCGCTGGCAAAGATCAATCGTCCGCTGCGGACCCGTCCGCGCGGCCGGGCGCTCAGCGCCCCGGAACCGAATGTGACAGCCCGCCCGCAGGGGGGTGAAGCCAATTGGGCGGCCGTGCTCGCCGCGGACGCCGACGATCCGAAATCCGAATTGCCGTCATCGAGCGCCGCACGACGGCTCCCCGCGTTGCCGGATCGAACCCGCCCGGCAACCGGGGCGAACCTGGCGGCGACGGAAAGCCTGCGCGATCCCGATTCCGTGCTCCCTCCGGCGGGGTCGGGCTTTCCGCAGACCCGGGTGCGCGGCGCCCAGACGTGGCCCGCAGACCGTTTCGACGGTTCCGTCTCTCCCTGACGTGGGCTGTTTGACGTTTGACGCGCCGCTCCCGCAGCACCCGGCCAGCGAGCCTTCGGCCCAATCGGTCGGAGGCTCGCGCCTTTCATGCGGGACCGCCTCGCATCGTAACCCGAAGCGTAAGCGAGGGGCTGGGTCGCATCCTCGCCCGACGCGCTCGCTCACCCTTCGGGTTACAAGGATTTCCGACGAATCTCACAATGCGCAAATCGGACGGTGGGTCGGATAGTCATCCAGTCTCCTCGCTTACGCTTCGGGTTAGGAGGAACTCACGAAGAATCCGACTACCTCCTGGCCAACTTCCGCAACACCTCGACGCCCCGTCGCAGCGTCTCGTCGCTCGCGGCGTACGAAACCCGGAAATGCGTGTCCTGCGCGCTGAACACATTGCCCGGAATGATCAGCAGGTTGTGGCGGATCGCCTCCGCCACGAATTCGCTCCCGGTCCCCCACGGCGACTTGAGGAACAGATAGAACGCCCCCTCCGCGCCGTGGATCTGATAGTGCCCGGCCAGTTCCCGCCGCATGAAGTCCCGCTTCGCCTTGTATTCGGCGACGCCGGCCGACGGGTCGTGGTCCAAGGCTTCCACCGCGGCCCATTGCATCGGGTGCGGAGCGCACACGAACGTGAACTGCTGCAACTTGGTCATCTGCTGGATGACCGCCTGCGGGCCGTGACACCAGCCGACCCGCCAGCCGGTCATCGAGTGCGACTTGCTGAACCCGTCGATCACGATCGTCCGGTCGTTGAACCGCGCCGGACTGACAAACGGCGCGTCGTAGCAGAACGAGCGGTAGATCTCGTCGCTGATGAGTGCGATGTTCCGCTCCGCGGCCAGTTCGGCCAGCGCCCGCACGTCGGACTCGCTGGCGACCGCCCCGGTCGGATTGGCCGGGCTGTTGAACAGGATCACTTTCGTCCGTGGCGTGATCGCGGCCCGCACTTTGTCCACATCGACCCGGAAGTCGGGGTAGGTGCTTACGAAGACGGTCTTCCCACCGGCCAGCGTCGTGAGGTGCTTGTACATGACGAAGTACGGGTCGAACGCGATGACTTCGTCCCCCGGGTTGACCAGCGTACAGAGCGCCAGCATCAGGCCGCCGCTGGTGCCGCTGGTGATGAACACCGTCCGGTCCGGGTGGCGGTACTCCCGGTCGACGGCGGTCTGGATCTTCTCCAGCAGGGGGCGGATCCCCTGCGTCTGGCTGTAGGCGTTCTTCCCCTCGTCGACGGCCCGCTTCAGCGCGGCCTTGATCGGCTCCGGCGTGTCAAAATGCGGCTGCCCGATGCTCAGGTTGATCGGGTCTTTCATATCGGCCGCAAGGTCGAACACCTTGCGGATGCCGGACGCATCAATGTGGTGCATCCGGTCGGCAATCCAGTCGGCGGACATGGGAATGACGGCTATTCGAGTTGGCAGGGGAATCAGGACGGTGGACCGATTGTCGCGACGGGGATACGGTTTGGCCAGCCGCTGCAGAAACCCGACCTCCCGGCCCGGTTCGGGCATTCTCGCCTGCCGTTTGAAAAACCGCGCGCAAGTTGAAAGATCACTGCAACTCCCGGCGGCTCACGAGAGTAACGAGAATACGACACGCAACCCCCGGCGGCGGTTCAGGCAGGCGCAGGCCTGCATTTCGCAACCCTGCCGCAAACTGGATCACCTGGAGACCGACCACGTGCCACGCATCGAGTTGACCGCTGCCGCCCCCGCCTCCCTGTCGCGCCGCGCGGGACTGGCTCTGATGCTGCTGGGCGCACTTGTCTCGACGGCCACCGCGCGATCGCTCGCGGCCGACCGCGCGCCGGTCGTCGTTTTCTCGGCAGCCAGCGTCGACCGGTTCCTGGCCGAAGTCGATTACGTCTTCCAGTCGGCCGACCAGCAGGAGCCGGTCGACAAGATCCACGGTTTCCTGCTGAACCTCAACAACCTGAAAGGGATCGACCGCGGCCGGCCGATCGGGGCCATGCTCTATGTGCCGACCAACGGTGGGAAGGACCCGGACGTAATCGGTTTCATCCCGATCTCCAGCATCAGCGACCTTCAGTCGACCCTGCGGATCAGCAATCAGGTCTCGCTGGAAACAGGGTCCGCTGCGGACCGCTGGGAACTGCGGGGCGGCGAGAACACGTTGCACCTGAGATTGGTCGGCGACTATGGTTTCGTCGCGAAGCAGGCCGACCTGCTCGACGGCACGCTCCCGGACGTCGCCGCGCTTACCAGCGACCTCGCCAAACGCTACGACGCGTCGATCGAGGTCTCGCGGCAGGGGGTTCCGCCCGAAGTCCTGGAGCAGGTGCTGAGCCGCGCCCAGGCCGATCTGGGGCGCGACGCCGAACGTAAACCGGGAGAAAATGAGGCGCAGTTCAAACTGCGGACGCGCCTCGCCGAGATGGCCCAGTCGGTCGCCAAGCAGGTGCTCGCCGACGCCGGTGGACTGACTGTCGGCCTGAACGTATCGCAGGAGGACCGCGAAGCGGAAGTCGAGGCGGTGTTCCACACCACGCCGCGGAGCGACCTGTCGCAACTGCTGGCCGGCCTCGCCACGTCGAAATCGCAATTCGCCGTCAACGCCGACGCCGCCCCGCCGCTGGCGATCACAACGTCGTGGTCGCTGTCGCCGGACGCCCGGGCCATTGCGGCCGACCTGATTGACCAGGCCCGCACGCAGATCGGACAGGCGCTCAAGGTGGACCTCAAGGACCCCGCATCGGAACAACTCCCGGTCCGCAAGCTGGTCGACGCGATCGACGGCACCGTGCAGAACGGCCGGATCGACGGCATGGTGCAGTTCGTCGGAGAGCCCCCGGGCAAAATGGTCATGGTGGCCGCACTGGGCATGGCGCACGCCGACGATGTCGCCGCGGCCCTGGAGCAACTCCTCCCGCTCGTGGGACTCTCGCCCGAAGTCCGCAAGCTGGAAATGAACTTCGCCAAGGCCGGGGGTGTCTCATTCCATCGCATCACCGGCCAGAAAGTGCGGATGCAGGATGAGCAACTGTACGGATCGGACCTCGCCCTCTATGTCGGCGCAGGGCGCGACGCGCTGTGGGTCGCGCTCGGCGGCGCTCAGGCGCCCGAAGTGCTGGAGGAGGCGATGACGGCCGAAGGTCATGGCGCAGGCGACGACGCGCGACGCGTGCCGCTGCTGCACGCCGCGGTGCATCTCACCAACTGGATCGGCGTCGTCGGCGACGGCAGCGGCGCGGAGGCACAGCGTTTCATCGACGCCGCCCGAAAGGCCTTCTCCGATCCGGAGCAGGATGCGCTGGCGGTCGAACTGGGGCCGACCGACGAAGGCCTGCGCCTGCACGTTCAGGTCGACGAAGGCTACATCCGCCTGCTGGGACTCGCCCTGGCGGCCAGGATGCGGCAATAATCGTCGACATGACGCCACAGGAGTTTCGACAGGCACTCGTCCGCACGCTGGAGGATCGCCGCCTCTCGCGGACGGAGCGCCGTGCGCTCTCCTCCGTGCTGGCCGAACCACCGGCCACGGAGTCCCAGTGGCAGCAGTATCGCGGCCTGGCGTTCGACGTCGCCCGCGAAGCACTCTCCGCCGGTGTCGATCGTGACGTCATTGATTGGCTGGAGGAGGTCGTCCGGCTGTTGCAGCCGGCCGCCGGTCCCGACCAGACACGCGTCGAAGCCTGTTTCAGTCCCGGCGAGGCCTGCCCGCACCGGCTCCGCGGCCTGTTCCAGTCCGCCCGACGTTCGGTCGACGTCTGCGTCTTCACGATCACCGACGACCGGGTCTCCGACGCGATCCTTGGTGCTCATCAGCGTGGCGTCCGGGTGCGGATCATTACGGACAATGACAAGGCATGGGACGCCGGCTCGGACATTCAGCGGCTCTCCGCGGCCGGCGTTCCCGTGCGGATCGACGTTTCCGAGTACCACATGCACCACAAGTTCGCCCTCTTCGACGGCGATGTGCTCGTGACCGGCAGCTACAACTGGACCCGTTCGGCCGCGGAGTCCAACGAGGAGAACCTCGTCGTTCTGGAGCACGCCGGCGTCGTGCGGCAGTTTCAGGCGGTATTTGACGGGCTGTGGGAAAAGTTCGGATAACTCCCGCTTTCGCCGCGGCCGTCGCGCCCTGCACTTGGGATGAGCGGCGACATTGTTTCGCTGCGGGCAACTTCGGCCGGTTGCCGCACAATTCCTGCCCTTGACCTGTTGACACCCGACATATCGCGTGGCAATATACAGACACGCAACCTATCAAGGAGTCGATCGTGACGGAGCCGCTGAGTCCCGACCTGCTGCGGGGGAGCCTGGAGCTGATGGTGCTGTCGGTGCTGGCCGACGGGGCCAGGTACGGTTACGCCATTCAGCAGCGGCTCAAGGAGACGAGCCGCGAGATGGTCGACATCCAGGCCGGCACGCTCTACCCGGTGCTGCACCGGCTGGAGAAGGACAAATACGTGCGGGCGAAGTGGGAGGAAACGACCGGCCGACCGCGGAAGTGGTACGAACTGACCGCCGCCGGCCGCAAACGGCTCGTGCAGCGGGCGAAGCTGTGGGAAGATTACGTCGACTGCGTCCGCCGCGTGATGGGTCCGGTTCTGTCGCCGGAGGCGCAACCTGTCTGAACGTGACTGTAGCCGGCCTCAGTGAGGCCGGCCGATGCGGAAGAGACGTCCAACCTGGCGAAATACGGACAACGAAAACCGGCCTCACTGAGGCCGGCTGCAGAGCCATGCCCGAGAAAGAATTCGACCTCTACCTGTCGCTCCTCAGCCGGCTGCTACGGCTCTCGCCGGAACAGAAGGCGTCGATCGA
>CAZWGW010000397.1:0-6817 GCA_964633565.1 uncultured Planctomycetaceae bacterium | reverse complement strand
GGATCAGGTCGTGGCACCCTTCACATGAGGGGTTGTCGATCCGCCCGGGGACGGCAAACACCTCGCGCCCCTGTTCCATCGCATGGCGGGCCGTGTGCAGCGCGCCGCTCTGGCGATTGGCTTCGATAATCACGACTCCCAGCGACAGTCCGGAGATGATCCGGTTCCGCTGCGGGAAGATGCCGCGCGACGGTCCCCGGTCGAGCGGCGATTCGGACAGCACCGCCCCCTGCGCGGCTATCTCCTGCGCCAGCGCGGCGTGTTCGGGGGGATAGATATTCGCCAGTCCGGTTGCAGAGACGGCAATCGTCCGGCCGCCGGCGGCCAGCGCGCCGCAATGGGCGGCGGCGTCGATGCCGCGCGCCAGTCCGCTGACAATCGTCATGCCGGCCCGCGCCAGCGCGCCGGCGATCCGATCCGCCTGCTGCCGGCCGTACAGGGTGCACTGCCGCGAGCCGACAATCGCCACCGCCAGTCCGTCGCGTTCCTCGAGCGTCCCCTGGCAGTACAGGAGGGGCGGTGTATCGGGGAGTTCGGAGAGGAGGCGGGGATAGTCTGGTGCGGACCGCGTGAGGAGTCGGATGCCTTCCCGGCGGCAGCGCTCCAGTTCCCGCGGCGCCTCCTCGCTGTCGCGGGCGGTGGAGATCGCGGCCGAGAGTTTCGACCCGACGCCGTCAACGGCCAGCAGGTCGCTCCCGGAGGCCGAAAGAATGGCAGCCGGTGTCCCGAAACGGGCCGTGAGCAGGGATTGCAGGCGCGGGCCGATCCCCGGGACGAGATTCAGCCGCATCAGGTCGAGCAGTTCGTCGTCCGACATGGCCCACTCCTCGGGGAGTCGAGTGCACACGGGCAGGCCGGAAGCGGCCTCCCTCTCAAATCCGTGGCAAACGGATCGATTGTACAGTACGGAGGCGGCGGTTCGCTACCCTCGAACCGCCGCACCGGCTCCATGAAATCGTTCCGAATCCAGCAGGAAGTCGAGTGTTGATCGCGGCGATTCCCGTGCACATGCCCGAATTGCCGGCGAATTCGGCCCTTGCGGAACGACCGCCGGGTCAGCCTGTCCAAGGGCGCTCCATCGCTATTGATTGCCGTCTCCACAGGTGCGAACATGGCCGAGCAGTCTGATCAAGGCCCGCAATCACACCCACGTACGCATGAGCATCGATCTTGCCGTCATTCCCGTGGCCGGTCTCGGCACACGGTTGTTACCGTCCACCAAGAGTCAGCCCAAGGAGATGCTGCCGGTCGGCCGCAAGCCGGTCGTGCAGTACGTGGTCGAGGAACTGGCCAAGTCGGGCATCGGCCGGATGCTGTTCATCACCGGCAACGGCAAAGAGTCGATCGAGAACTTCTTCGACCTCAACCAGGAACTGATCGGCTACCTCCGCCAGACGGGGCGCGAGGAACTGCTGCAGTCGCTCGACTTTGAACGGATGCCGATCGAGTATGCCTATACGCGGCAGCGCGAGCAGTTGGGCCTGGGGCACGCCATCCTGTGCGCGAAGCCCTTTGTGGCCGACCAGTCGTTCGTCGTGGCACTGGGGGACTCGATCATCGGGTTGCACGCCGACTCCAATATCGTCGAACGGATGGTCGGCGAGTTCGAGCGCAGCCGGGCCGACGTGGTCATCGCGTTCGAGGAACTGACCGACCCGGCCGACGTGGTGCACTACGGCATCGCGGCCCCGCGCGGCGACGTCGGCAATGTGTTCGAACTGGCGGACGTGGTGGAAAAACCGGATGTCGATTCCGCCCCGAGCCTCATGGCCGTCGCGGCGCGGTACGTGTTCAGTTCGGCCATCTTTGACCAGTTGGAGGCGACCGAACGCGGGAAGGGAGGGGAAATCCAGCTTACCGACGCCATCCACCGCGTCCTGAAGTCCGGCGGCAAGGGGGTCGGCATGCGATTGTCACCCGGCGAACGCCGGTTCGACATCGGCAACTTCGAAAGCTACTTCCAGGCGTTCGTCGAGTTCGCCCTGTCGGACGAGGAATATGGGCCGGGTCTGGCGCGACATCTCCGCTCGCTCCTCGCACCGGATCGCGGCTGATGAAGATCATTCGCACGCACGCCTGCGCCCGCGCCGGCCTGATCGGCAATCCGTCCGACGGATACCACGGGAAGACGATCTCCGTCATCGTCCCGAAGTTCCGCGCCGAGGTCGTGCTGTACGAGTGGCCGACGATCGAGATCGTCTGGAGCCAGGAGGACCAGAGCAGCTTCCGCACGATTCACGAGCTGGTGCACGACGTCGAACTGCACGGCTACTACGGCGGCGTGCGGCTGGTGAAGGCCACGATCCGCAAGTTTGTCAACTATTGCGACCGACAGGGGATCGGCCTGCATGACGGGACGTTCTCCATCCGCTACCAGTCGAACATTCCGCGGCAGGTCGGCCTCGCCGGGTCGAGCGCGATCATCATCGCCACGCTGCGGGCCCTGATGCAGTTCTACGACGTGGAGATTCCGGAGGACGTGCAGCCTTCGCTCGCGCTGAGCGTGGAGAAGGATGAACTGGGGATCGCCGCCGGTCTGCAGGACCGCGTGATCCAGGTCTACGAGGGCCTCGTCTACATGGACTTCTCCCGCGAACGGATGCAGGAGAAGCACGGGTTCAACTGCGGCGTGTACGAGCGCCTGAACCCCGGTCTGCTGCCGACCTTGTACGTCGCATACAACAGCGACGTCGGCGAGCCGACCGAGACCACGCACGGACCGCTCCGTGCGCGATATGACCGCGGTGACCCCGACGTGCGACAGGCGATGGAGACGTTTGCCGACCTCGCGGCGCGCGCCCGGGAGGCGCTGCAGTGCCGCGACGCGGCGGAGTTGTCGCGGCTGATGGACGCGAACTTCGACCTGCGCCGGAAGATCATGGACCTTTCGCCGGGCCACATCCGCATGGTGGAGACGGCCCGGAAGTGCGGCGCCAGCGCCAAGTTCGCCGGCTCGGGCGGGGCGATCATCGGCGTCTACCAGGGGGACGCGATGTGGCAGGCGCTGCAGCGGGACCTGCGGAACATCGGCTGCGAGGTCTTTCGGCTGAATGGCGTCGCGCCGCGGCCGATCGGCTCGTAGTGCCGGTTCGGCGCCATTTTGCAAATTGCAGGAGCGCCGAAGTTGGCCCAGGTGGCTGGGGTCGATCTGCCGTGACAGGGCGCTGATTACAAGCTGGACGCACCCGGCAGATCGCCCCCAGGGGAATGGACGTCCAACTCCGCTGGGGGCGGACTGCGGGGAATGTCAATTGCGCTCCCGACGTCCAGTTACCGCCACGCCGTGGACTGGATTGCAAAATGCGCCGCAGCCTCACCGGAAGTGCGGCATCACCTGCTCGCCGAACGTCCGGATCGACTCCATCACCAGCTCATGCGGGACCGTCCCCATCTGCATCACGCAGATGATCTCATCGACTCCGACCGCCGCAAATCGGGACACCATTTCCCGCGCTGCGGCTGGATCGCCGATCACGGCATTGCATTGCGAACCCTCCGCCGTGCGGAAGGACATCGCGGCCTCCAGGTCCTCGTCCGGCAGATAATCGCGGGGGACCTGCAGTTTGCCGATCGGTCGCTCGCTGCCCAGGTAATAGGTCGCCATGCTTTCGGCGAAGAACCGCGCCCCGCGAAAACCGTACCGGCAGGCGCGGCGGTCGTCCGGCAGCACGAGCGTCGGCGGCGTGCAGGCAAAGTGATTGTTGACCTGGTAACCCCCTGGCGTTGCGGCACCGACCGTGCGGCGGTAGTCGGCCACCTTCTGTTTCAGGTACTGGTCCGTCCCCAGCGCGAAATTCAAAGCGCCCACGCCGAGCGCCCCGACGGAGGCCGCCGATTCCGGTTTGGAACACGCGGCAAAGATTGGCGGGTGCGGCTTCTGCACTGGCTTGGGGATCACCTGCGTCGGTGCGATGTTGTAGAACTTCCCTTTCCACTGAAACACGTCCTCCTGCCACATCCGCGGCACCATCTGCAGCGCCTCGAGCCACTGGTCGTGCAGTTGCTCGACGCGGTTCTCGAAGGCGACCTTCTCCACCGCGCTGGAACTCTTCCCCGAGCCCCAGTTCACGCGTCCGTTTGAGAGAATGTCGAGTGTCGCCACACGCTCCGCGATCCGCAACGGGTGGTTGTAACGGTGGGGCGTGAGCGTCACCCCGTGACCCAACCGGATGCGGTTCGTTTTCGCCGCCACGTAGGCCAGGAAGACTTCCGGCGCCGAGGAATGCGAATACTCATACAGACCGTGATGCTCCACCTCCCACACGGTATCGAATCCGACCTTGTCCGCGAGCACAACCTGCTCCACGCAGTCGTGAAATGTCTGCCGCTCCGAGGCTCGGGTCGGCTCGGAGATCTGCATTTCGTACAGCAGCGAGAACTTCATGCGGCGTCCTGGTAACGGGTGAAGACGGGGGGCGGCCTGGAATCGGATGCGGGCGGAACCTGGACTTACAGCTTCAATTCATAACCTGTCTGCGACTTGCGCAGCGTGCGCCGGAGCATCCACCGCGTCAGCCAGCCGCGCAGGCCTCGTCGACGCGCCCGGGCCAGGGACTGCATGATCAGCGACGACACGACAAACGCGCAGTGCCCGTCCCCCTCCACGCGGACCTTGCCGGTCATCTGACACGTCGAATACGACGTGTGCCCGGCCAGCATTCGCAGAAACGTGTCCGCATCCAGCGACACGGACCCGATCGGGCTGGGATGGCGCCGCTGGCCGAAACGGATGCCGCCGTCGCTCAGCAGACAATGCCAGGCGGCGTCCGGAGCGGGCCCGAATTCCAGGTTGACGGCGCCGCAGAAACCGCGGCGGTCCACGTCCCGGTCCCCCACGGCCCGGCTGCCGAGAATGCGCGTGATCCATACGAGTCGATTGAGATAGAATCGCAGTCCCGGATTGACGCTCATTCTGCAACGCTCCCGATGTGCGCGGAACAGATCGGGCCCCTGTCGTAAGACCGCGCTCAGCATTCTGACGCCCGCGTCGCGGCAGCCTAGCCGACTCCGGCGCGCAATGAAAGTCCGTTCCGTCCGCAGTCGCAGGGCAAACCGCCCGGGACAGGCCCCGCCGGCCGCGGACTCCCATTCATCGGACTCCTCCGGGACGGCGTCGCGCGGCGCCTGAGCGCGAACCGTTACCAGCCCCCTAACCGGTTCGGCACCGTTGACAAGACCTGCGCACGCCGCGCGCCGCACCCCGCTTCGACCGCTTCCGCACGGAATGCCGGGAAGTTTCTCTCCAGTCCCCCCCGATACCTTCCCCAGACGGTGATCCCCGAGTCCCACCATGGAATGCGACTTCACGAGTAGCGGGTTTTGATCCAGGAGCCAACCACTTTGAGCCATTCGCATCTGCCGATCCGCCATCTGTTGCGACAAGTCGAAAAACACGCCGGACGACGCCAGCCCGCGCTGAAAGTCCCCGACTGGCTGACGGAGTTCGTACAGCAGGCGGCCGACCTGTTTGAACCGTTCCAGGGCGTCGCCCGGCCGGGCTACGAGTGCGTACACGGCGAAGATCGCTGGGAAATCGGGCTGTTCCTCGGGCGCACGGAAGTGGTCGGCGGACCGCTCGACGGCGATCAGTTGCCGGTCAACTTCCGGTTCGACCTGGCGGGTCTCGCGAAGTTGTTCGAGCCGCTGGAGGTTCTGCGGTGGAACGCCTTTCCCGATTGTCACGACTGTAGCGACGATGCGCTCGACCTGTCGTGCATCATTGCGGAAGGGAGGGTCAACGGCGTCCACGTCAGCCTGCAGGTCCACTCCGGCCCCCCCGAGGCCGCCGGTCCCGCCCTCAAGCGTTACGCCGACGGTTCGTATACCACCTGTTGAGTTCCCGCCGGCGCGTCATCGCGCCGGCGTCATCGACGACCGCTGACCGGAACACTCCGGTCTTCTTCCCCTGAGCCCGCGGCCGGCATGCCGCGGGCTCTTTTTTTCTGCGCGCTCCGCGCACGGCGACAGATCCCGCGACGGCCTGCGTGTCGGCGAGGCGCATCGATCTGACGCCCGAATCGGAAGTCCGCATCACTCGCGCGCGGCGCGTCGTTGCTGGTCGTTGCATCGGCTGATGTTGCCTCACCAGTGCCGCATTCTGCGGGACCCGCAGCGAACGATCGCGGCAATGCCACACACGCGGTCTCGCGAGCCCTTTAATTAACAGCGCATTGAACACGACGGTGAACTGATATTTTTCCTGTTTTTCACTTTACAATTTTGAATTCGCGATATAATCGCACCTGCCCTTTCATGGGGCGAGAAGTCGGGCTGCACATCTAACGCAGGTGGGACAACAATGCTTGCACAACAAACGAACGGTCGTCGGCAGTCGAAGCTGGAAGTTCTTGAACGGCGGCGCGGCGCATTGAGGCGTCAGATCGGGCTGGTGGATCGGCAGATCCGGAAGCTCGCCGGGCGGGCGGTGGTGCTGGAACTGCGGATGGGGCGCGCTCAAACGTAGAGCGCGGCGCGGTCGCCGGGATGCTTGGCCGCGTGCGACCACCATGCGATGCCCACCGGAATGATGCGATGGCATCGAGTAACACGGTGGCGGTGCGCGCCGCATCCGGCGATTGACCGCGTTTGCGGAGCGCACATTCTGCGTCGATCGCGATCGGCTTCCGGGCCGGGCGCGCGGGGGAGTTCCGCGCATCACCCCGGCGAAGCGGAGATCCTGTCACGGGGACCGCACGGCGGCGCGGGCGAAGAGGAAGTGCCCCGACCAGGACTCGAACCTGGAACCTACTGATTAAGAGGCCAAGGCGTCGCGGCCTGGCTCAGTGGACTCCGTACGCTTGAATTTGCGGGCGGGGCA
>CAZWGW010000396.1:0-6824 GCA_964633565.1 uncultured Planctomycetaceae bacterium | reverse complement strand
CGGATGGTCCATCAGCGCCAGCGCCTGCCGCTCGGCTTCGAAGCGGGCGATCACCTGGCGGGTGTCCATCCCCGGTTTGACGACCTTCAGGGCCACCTTGCGCTTCACCGGCTGCGACTGCTCGGCCATGAACACGACGCCGAAGCCCCCTTCGCCGATCTGTTCCAGCAGCTTGTACGGTCCGATGACCGTGCCCGGGGCTTCGCTGAGGGGACGCTCCGCGATCGTGGGAGAGTACGCCGCGCCCGGCGGATTCAGGAAGCTGCGCTCCTGATCATGAACGGCCAGCAGGGCCTCGATCCGCTCCCGCAGCGCCGCATCAGGGCAGAAGTCCTGGAGATACTTCGATCGCGCCGCGGGATCATCGATCTTCCGCGCCGCA
The DNA here is from genome assembly GCA_964633565.1 of uncultured Planctomycetaceae bacterium. Classification (GTDB taxonomy): domain Bacteria; phylum Planctomycetota; class Planctomycetia; order Planctomycetales; family Planctomycetaceae; genus CAZWGW01. The sequence goes on along the minus strand of CAZWGW010000396.1, from coordinate 6,442 downwards.
TTGAAAACTGCTTCTTCGTCCAGTTGAGCCGCGTGCATGGACGCCTCCCGGGCGGGTCGTACGCCGCCCGGCGGGCGTCCCCCGACTCCAATGCGAAATCGGCCCGACGATCACCCAACCGAACTGGAGATTATTTCCGGCACGTTCATTCCGGCCGGCCGTCGCGCATCTCCAGCCGCAGCCAGCAGCGGGCGTAGGCCCAGTAATTGTCCGCAGTTGAAGCGGAGATCCCAAGGGCCGCCGCCGCTTCCGGGACGGTCAGACCCGCAAAGAACCGCAGCTTGACCACAGCGGCCTTCAGCGGATCAGTCCGCTCCAGTCTCTCCAGCGCCTCATCGAGCGCCAGCAGGTCGTCGGCCGGCGCGTCAACCGAGATCTCGACATCGTCCAGTTCCAGCCGCTGCCGATCCCCTCCCTGCTTCAGGCTCTTCCTGCGGCGCGCCTGCTCGATCAGGATCCGCCGCATCGCTTCGGCGGCCGCCGCGAAGAAATGGCCCCGGCTGTCCCAGCGCTGCGCCAATTCACCGTCGACGAGTCGCAGATACGCCTCGTGCACCAGCGCCGTCGCCTGCAGCGTCTGCCCGGGAGCCTCCTGCGCCATCCGTGCGGCGGCCAGTTTGCGCAGTTCGTCGTAGACCAGCGGCAGGAGTTGCTCCGCCGCGCGGGGGTCGCCGCACTCCATCGACGCCAGGATCTCGGTAACGCCGGTCATGCCGATCAGCTTACACCGACGTTTGACCGGACACTACTTCAACACGAGCGTCAGCAGCAGCGACGAATTCTCGACAGCCCGCAGCGCATGTGCCTCGGCGGCGGCAAGGTGCAGCATCTGCCCGGCGGACAGGTCCAGCGACTTCCCCATCGTCGTGAAGGCCACGCGCCCTTCCAGACACTGCAGCGTCATCGGTCCAGGGGCGACGTGAGTCTTGATCTCCCGTCCGGCCGGCAGCACGAGCCGGATCACCTCCAGTCCGTCCGTCTTCACGAGCGTCGCCGTCTGCGCGCCGGGGAGTGCACTCCCCAGCGGCCGCACGTCGATCAGTTCACCCGGCTGTGCATGTGGGATCGCCATGACTCCGTCCTCCGGAACGCGCAACCCAGTCAATGTGGCTCTACGTTGAGGATACTCAATCGGACGCGGACTGTCAGGCAGTTCGCCGGAGCCGCATCCCACTCGGGCGGCATCTGTCCGTTCAGCCGCGACCCGCAGGGGAGCGCGTCGCCGGGACACGAAGCGCTGAATCACACGGCATGCAGCGCTTCACCGCACGCTGGGTTTCCTTTCGCTGCGCATCGTTTCACAATGCCGTTCGGCCCATCCGCAGCCGTGCAGGTCAGGCTCCCGCCTGACGGGTGCGAGATCGATCGCGGTGTGAGTTTCATCCGTCAGGCGGGAGCCTGACCTGCGGTAGATCGCCCCAATGAATACTCCTCATCAACGCCTGTCCCGCCTCTCCCGTCGCAGTTTCATTCAGAGCACCGCCGCTGCCACCACCGGTCTCGCCGCCGCATCATCACTCGCGGCCCAGCGCGAGCCAGCGCAGGAGCCGGAAGTCATCTCCTTCCAGAGCCAGTGGTCCCGCGCCCACGACCGCGTCTGGCTCGGTCCCGAGTTCTGGGCCAACCCCCTGCAGGACTGGCGGATCGCGAACGGACGCATCGAGTGCGTCAACGCCGCACCGAACCGCAATGTCCACGTCCTCACCCGCCAGCTCTCGGACGAGCCCGGCAACCTGACGATGAAAGTCCGCGTCGCCCGCGTCGGAGGCGGCCAGCTCGGCGAGGGTAAGGGCTCGTTCGGGTTCCGCATCGGAGTCAGGGGGCCGCTCAACGAATACCGCAACAGCCTCATCTTCGGCGACGGCCTCGACGTCGGCCTCACAGCGAGCGGCGGCATGTTCGCCGGCCCGCTGGCGTCGGCCATTCCGGGATCGGTCGAACTCGACGTCCCCGAAGTCGAACTCGCGCTGTCGCTCGAACCGGAAGGAGACGCGTACCGCGTCACGCTCACGGTCACGGACCCCAGCGACGGCCGCGTCCTGGGCGAATTCATCAAGAGCGGAATTCCGCCTCAGCGTGTGGTCGGCAACCTGGCGCTCGTCGCCAACTTCGGCGGGACTCAGCCGCGACAGGGCCGACAGCAGGGGAATGTTGCAAACAATGGCAGATTCTCGTTCGCCGACTGGCGAATTGCCGGCAGCAAGCTCGCCGTTCACGACGAGCAGGCCTTTGGCCCCATCCTCTTCTCGCAGTACACGCTCAGCGCCGGCACGCTCAAGCTCACCGCGCAACTGCCGCCGATCGGCGACGCGGACTCGCAGCAGGTCCGCCTGCAACTCCGCCGCAATGATGCGTGGCAGACCGTCGCCGAAGAACAGATCCATCCCGCCGCGCGCACCGCCACGTTCCGCATCGACGACTGGGACGCGGCGTCCGACGCGCCCTACCGGCTGGCCTGCACCATGTCGACCACCGACGGCGACACCTCCGAACACTACTGGGAAGGGACCGTCCGCCGCGACCCCGTCGACCAGCCGGTCATCACCGTGGCCGACGTCTCCTGCAACATCCACGCGGCGTTTCCCAACCACGACTATGTCGCGAAAATGGCCCGGCTCAACCCGGACTTCGTCGCTTTCGTCGGCGATCAGTTCTACGAGAGCACCGGCGGCTACGGCGTCGTCCGCGACCCGCTCGACACGGCGATCCTCGACTACCTCCGCAAGTGGTCCATGCACGGCTGGACCTGGCGCGACGTCATCCGCGACCGCCCCAGCATCTCCATCCCCGACGACCACGACGTCTACCAGGGGAACATCTGGGGCGAAGCCGGCGCCGCGCGTCACGGCACGCAGGAGATGGGGGGTTACGACATGCACGCCGAGTGGGTCAATGTCGTGCACCGCACGCAGACCTCGCATCATCCCGACCCCTATGACGCCACGCCGGTCCAGCAGAACATCAGCACGTATTACGGCCCGCTCACATACGGCCGGATCAGCTTCGCCATTCTCGCCGACCGCATGTTCAAGACCGGCCCCGAAGGGAAGGTCCCACCGACCGGCAACCGCGGCGATCACGTCGTCGACCCGAACTTCGATCCGAAGACGGCCGACCTGCCGGGGCTGGAACTGCTCGGCGAGCGGCAGATGAAGTTCCTCCGCGACTGGGCTGCCGACTGGCGCGGTGCCGACATGAAGGCCGTCCTCTCGCAGACGATCTTTACCGCCATGGCCACCACGCACGGCGGCGAGCGCGAGCGCCTGCGCGCCGACTACGACGCCAACGGCTGGCCGCAGACACCGCGCAACGAGGCGCTCCGCGAAATCCGCAAGGCGTTCGCCGTGCACCTTGCCGGCGATCAGCACCTGCCGGCCGTCGTGCATTACGGCATCGATGAGCACAACGACGCGGCCGTCGCCTTCGCCGGCCCGGCCGTCAATGTCGGTTATCCCCGCTGGTGGGAGCCGGACCAGCCGGGCGGGAACCGCGAGCCGGGCGCGCCCGAAGACACCGGCGAGTTCCTCGACCACTTCGGCAACCCGCTCACGGTGCTGGCCGTCGCCAACGGTGCCGTGCAGCCGCGGAAGACGGTCCTTGAGCAATTGCACGACAAGACCTCCGGCCTCGGCCTCGTCCGCTTCGACAGGCCGCACCGCCGGATCACCTTCGAATGCTGGCCGTTCCTGGCCGACCCGCAGCAGCCGAATACGCAGTTCCCCGGCTGGCCCGTGACGATCGACATGTCGGCCAACGACGGCCGCAAGCCCGCCGCGCACCTGCCGACGCTCAACATTCACGGCGTCGAAAACCCGGTCGTGCAGGTGCTCAATCACGATGCGAGCGAGATCATTTACACACTGCGCATCGCCGGTCAGTCGTTTCAGCCTCCGGTATTCGCTGCCGGCACATATACAATCCGCGTCAGCGAACCGGAGTCCGGCAAGATGCATGAAGTCCGTGCCGAAGCGAGTCCTGGCAATCGAGAGTCGCTGGAAGTGCCGTTGCTTTGATCGTTGGCCGGCCGGCGCGTATCGTGGATCGGCGCGAGACGCACAATTTACGCTGCACCAGCGGGCTCACGCCCGCCGCTCGCCGGAGTCGATGGAGAGCCTCATGAGACGTTCATTCTGCCTGTTGTCATTCATCCTGCTCGCCGTCTGCGCTGCATCCGATTGCGCCGCCGAGCCCCGCGGCGACCGCTGCGTCATCCTGATCAGCGTCGACGGCCTTGCCAATTTCAATCTCGACGATCCGCTTGCCGATATCCCCACCATCCGCCGACTGGCGGCCGAGGGGGCCCGCGCCGACGGCATTGTCTGCTCCTTCCCCACCGTCACCTGGCCCAACCACACCACCCTTGTCACCGGCGTCGGTCCGGGAAAACACGGCGTCCTCGGCAACAACTATCTCGACCGCGCGAGCGCCACAAAGATCGCCCTCATCCCCGACCCGCTCTTTGACAAGGACGAGATCGTCAGGGTCCCCACGATCTACGACGCCGCCCATCGCGCCGGCCTGGTCACGGCCGGCATCGTCTGGCCCGCCACCCGCAACGCCCGCACGCTCGACTGGACCGTCCCCGACATGTTCGGCGACGAGGCCTGGCCGAAGTACGGCACCCCCGCCTGGCTCGAAGAACTCCGCGCCGCCGGTATTCCGATCGATCGCCACGGCACCTGGACGAAGGAGTCCGGCGGCGGTGTGCAGCGCGACTGGCTCTACACCCGCATGGCCCGGCACCTCTTCGAGCACCATCCGCCCAACCTGCTCATGATCCACCTCGTGGAAGTCGACCACGTCGAACACAAATTCGGCCCGCGCAGCCCGGAGGCGTACTGGTCGGTCAGTTTCGCCGATGACCGCATCCGCGACATCGTCAACGCCGCCCGCAAGTCAACGTTCGGGGATAAGGTGACCGTCGTCGTCGCCAGCGACCACGGGTTCTTCCCGATCGAGACCGACATCCGTCCCAATGTGTTGCTCAAACAGCTCGGCTACATCGCCGAAGCCGACGGCAAGACCACGCGGCAGGCGCTCTGCGTCGCGCAGGGGGGCGGCTGCATGGTCTACGTGCTGGACGACGCCCTCCGCGACGAGATCTCGCAGCGGCTCGTCGCGGAACTCGCTCGAATCGACGGCGTGAGTGACGTTGTTACTCCGGACGAGTTTGCGGCGCTGGGCCTGTCGAATCGCGAACAGGACCCCCGCGCACCCGACTTCTGGCTCTCCGCAAAGTCAGGTTACAGCTTCACGGACACCGAATCCGGCGATGACGTCACCGCCCCGCGCGATACCCGCGGCGGTACGCACGGCTATCTCCCCGACCAGCCCGAAATGCTGGGGACGCTCGTCATCTCCGGCGACGGCGTCGCCCCCGGCAAGCGCCTCGGCAAGGTCAGCAACACCGACGTCGCCCCGACGATGGCGAAGCTGCTCGGTGTCGAACTCCCCACCGCCGACGGCCGCGTGCTCGACGTCGAGTGAATGCAGGCGACTCGCTCCGCGAGTCGCATCCAGATTCAGGAACGGCGCGTTGGCGCGCTGGCATCCACTCCCTCCGCGAGTGGACGGCATTGACTTGCGCTCCCACAAAGTAGTCGTGTCACTCTGTGACGCGGACCCTTGTCCTCCCCGGCCCCCCATGCCATCCTGATACGCATCCGGTCCAGTCCAGGAGCCTCGCCATGCCACGCCCCAACCGCCTCTCCCGTCGTCGCTTCCTCGCGCACAGCGCCCTTGCCGGCGTCTCGGCGTTTGCCGCGCCGGCCATCCTCAGATCGGCTGCTCCCAACGAGCGGCTGAACCTGGCCTTCATCGGGTCCGGCGGACGCGGCGGCGCAAACCTCCGCGAAATGACCTCCGGCAACATGGTCAACGTCGTCGCCCTGTGTGACGTCAACGCCGACAACCTCGGCCGGGCCGCTCTCGAGCACCCGCAGGCCCGCAAATACGTCGACTTCCGCAAGCTGTACGACGACGCGGCCGACGTCGACGGCGTCGTCGTCAGCACGACCGAGCACACGCACGCCTACGCGACGATGCCGGCCCTCAAGCTCAAAAAGCACGTCTACTGCGAAAAACCTCTCACGCGCGACGTGCAGGAATGCCGCCTCGTGACCGAAGAAGCCGCCCGCGCCGGCGTCGTCACCCAGATGGGGACGCAGGTCCACGGCTGGCCCAATTACCGCCGCGTCGTGGAGTTGATCCAGTCCGGCTCGATCGGCCCCGTGCGCGAAGCCCACGTCTGGGTCTCCCGCGCCTGGGGTCTGCAGAGCCAGGAGGACGCCGAAAAGTACAAAGACATCGTCTATGTCGCCGACCGCCCGAAGGAAGCGATGACGCCCCCCGCTTCTCTCGACTGGGACCTGTGGCTCGGCCCCGCGCCGGAGCGGCCGTTTCATGAAGTCTATTTCCCCGGGCCGAAGTGGTACCGCTGGTG
>CAZWGW010000395.1:0-6829 GCA_964633565.1 uncultured Planctomycetaceae bacterium | reverse complement strand
GCCATGCCCCTATCTTCGCGGCACATTGAGCGGCTGGCAACATGCGCTGACCAACTTCAGTGTCGAACGAGCAGATACAGCACCGTATGCCCCAATTCGTCCACCGGGTTGCTCGAATTCGACAGCACCACCACCCCCACCCGCGGCTCCATCAGAAACGCGACGTAGCTGCACGAGCCCCCCGCGCCGCCGTTGTGCCAGTTGATGTCCAGCGCATTCTCCGAATCGATGTGCCAGCCCAGGCCCATCGCGCGCGTGGGCATGTCCGACGGACGCCGCTTGCGGGTGGTCTCGGCCGCAATGCGGGCAAGCGGCCCGTCCGGCCCCTCGTCAGCCGGCCAGTGGGCCTGGATGTAGTTCACCATGTCGTTGGCCGTCGACAGGAACGAGCCTGCGCCTGCCATCGTCGTGTCTTCCCACACGACGACCGCATTGCCGCCGTCGTGCGGAGTGGCCAGCCGCGTCCGCAGCGACTCGTCCAGCGTCATGCGTGTGCTGTCCATGCCCAACGGGTCACACAGCCGTTCGACAACGAGCGCCTCGTAACTCTTGCCGGCCTTCCGCTCCAGCGCGTGGCCGAGCAGCCCGAAACCGAAATTGGAGTATTCGTACCGCGTTCCGGGTCGGGCCTCGAGCGACGACTGGCTGAGGCCGGCGTACATCTCCTCGACCGTGTAAGCGGCATACGGGTTGAGCGGCTCGCCGGGCTGGAAATTGGGGGGCATCCGCGGCAGCCCCGACGTCTGTGTGGCGAGGTCGAGCAATGTGACGGCCCGACCGGGGTGTTGCGGTACGTGGACGCTCTCCGGAAGAAATGCCTGAAGAGGCTCGTCCCAGCTCAGTTCCCCCTTGAGGTGCATGTCGGCCAGGACGGTCGTGGTGAACGTCTTGCCGACGGACGCCAGTTCGAACACAGTATCGCCATCGGGAGTTTGTTTCGTGTCGCGTGCGAGGCGCCCGTAGCCGACAACGCGTGATTCGCTCCCCTCAACGAGTGCCACGACAAGTCCGACGTTCTCCTCGTCGTCAAGATATTCCCCGGCCACTCGGTCAACGTATTTGCGGGTCTCGTCAAGCGACAGTTGCTCTTCGGCGACGTCGAGGTCGGCGAGAGGATCGAGCGCTGATTCGTCTTCGACCTCGATCCACGCCCACACGCCAACGACCGCGCCGAGCACCGTCCCCAGCAGGAGCGCCGGCAGGCAGCCGACGGCCATGCCCGCCGTGAAGGGACGGCAGCCGCTGCGGGGACGCGGAGTTTCGGGAGTCGGTTCTGGTCCAGCCATCGCAGGTCCCGTAGTCAACCGGCTGCTGCGGGATCGAGGAAGTACACCACAATCCCGACGACAAACGCGATGGCCGCCACACTCAATGCAAACAGCAGCGCCGAGGCCAGGACCTTCAGCCCAACCATCGGTGCAGGCTCCCCGTAAAACGGAGCCGCGGCATACGTCACGTACGCCTGCCAGAGCGCGACGTAGACAATGGCCAGCACCAGATCGGAAACGAAGTACGGCAGCGGCAGCAGGACGAGCGTCTCCAGCCAGGAGAATTGCGCCAGCACATACAGCGCAAAGACGTAGTTCTCCGCCAGGTTATATCCGGAGCGACGAAACAGCCGCCGCCAGAGGAATGCCAGCGGGACCAGCATCGCCAGCATGATCCACAGCACATGGTTCGCGATGAACTCTTCCTCCGGATCGGCCGGTGCACCGGCGAACCAGCCGACGACCGTGGAGACGAACAGGCTCACCGTTCCGGACAGGACGAAGTACGCGAAGGGGTTCATGTAGCGCTTGCGCCGCCCCTGCACGTACTCGCGGCACAGTTCACCGGGACGCCGGAACAGCCCGACAAACGTCGCAAGGAACGCCGAGTCGAAATCGAGCAGGTGCTCGCAGGAGCGGGCGACGATCTCGCGCACCTGCAGCCGTTCGGAGCCGCGGCGGTGCTGGCCGCAGTTCGCACAATAGGGGGCAGTCAGTTCGCCGCCGCAGTTGGCGCAAGGCCGCGATGCGTGCGGACCGGATGGCGCCGATGCGGATGGCACGATGGCTGTCATTCTGACTGCAACGACTGGGGAGCCGCCGCGGATCACGGCTCCGCCGACAATTCATGACTCGGACTTCGCCCCGCTGCTCCCCTTCGCTTCCTGCGCTCCCTTCTGTTCCCGGTACATCTGCCGGAAGCTCCTCTTCGGCGCCGGCGGCAGGTCCCGCTGCCGGCCCCACGTGTTGAACCGGTTGTACACCACGAACCGCGGCAGCCACCGCAGCGCGAACCGCCCCAGCCGCCCAGTGAGCGCGTACAGCCGCGGGCTGCCGAGCACTTTGGCCGCAAGTTTCATCGTCCACCGCTTCGTCCGCGACAGCAGCCCCTTCTTCACCAGCTCATGCCGCCACGCGTAGAGCTGCAGGTGCAGGTCAATCTTCACCGGGCAGACGTCGTCGCACGAGCCGCACAGGCTGCAGGCGTAAGGCAGCGTCTTGTGTTTTTTCGGATCCATCGACGGCCCAAGGATTGAACCGATCGGACCCGGCACGGTGTTCTCGTAACTGTGCCCGCCGCTGCGGCGATAGACGGGGCAGGTGTTCATGCAGGCCCCGCAGCGGATGCAGTTCAGCGACCGGCGGAACTCCTCGCTCCCCAGGATCTGTGACCGGCCGTTGTCCACCAGCACGATGTGCAGCTCACACTCTTTGTTCCGCGGGCCGTGGAAGTGCGTCGAATATGTCGTGATCGGCTGCCCCGTCGCCGAGCGGGCGAGCAGCCGCAGAAAAACGGCCAGGTCCTTCGCCCGCGGAACCAGCTTCTCGATCCCCATGCAGGCGATGTGCAGCTTCGGCAGCGACGTCCCCAGGTCGGCGTTCCCCTCGTTCGTGCAGACGACGAATCCCCCCGTTTCGGCGATCGCGAAATTGACCCCCGTGATGCCGGCCTCCGCCGCAAGGAACTTCTGCCGCAGCGCCTGCCGCGCCGCCTCAGTGAGATACTGCGGGTCGGTCGCCCCCTCCTTCGTGCCGATGTGTTTGTGGAACAGCTCGCCAATGTCTTCGCGCTTCGTGTGGATGGCCGGCAGCACGATGTGGCTCGGCGGCTCATTGCGCAACTGGACGATCCATTCACCAAGGTCCGTATCGACGACTTCAATTCCGAACCGCTCCAGGTACGGGTTGAGGTGGCACTCCTCCGTCAGCATCGACTTGCTTTTGACGACTTTCGTCGCGCCGTGCTGCTGCAGCAGCGCCAGGACGATGTCGTTATGCTCGGCCGCATCGCGGGCCCAGTGGACGACGGCCCCGTGCTTCTGCGCGTTGCGCTCGAACTGCTCCAGCAGGTCGGCGAGATGGGCCATCGTGTAGCGCTTGATGGCGGCCGCCCGTTCCCGCAGTTCTTCCCACTCGGGGATCGACGCGGCCGCTTTGTCGCGCTTGGCCCGCACGAACCACAGCGCCTGGTCGTGCCACGCCGCCCGCTCGCGGTTGGCAAGGAACCGGGCGGCGTTATCGGGATGGGAAACGGGGGGCATCCGAGCGATTTTGGATTTTCGATTTTCGATTTTCGATTTTGGATTTTGGATTTTGGATTTGGGGAGACGGGGAGCCGTCACGGAGAAGATGCCGCGCTTGCGGGCGTCTCCACCTTCACAAACCGCACGAAGTACGACTCCTTCAGCATCTCCTGCCGGTTCTCGACCTGCCTGAACCCGGCCTCTTCGATCTCCCGGACGAACACCTCCTGCCCGGCGCGGACGTGGTCCAGCGTCCAGTCGCTGCTCTTCCCTTCGATGCGGTGGAAGTCGATCAGGATCACCTGACCGTCCTTCCGCAAGGCGCGATGGATCGAGGCCATCGTCTTGTGCGGAAACTCGAAGTGGTGGTACGTGTCGCAGATGAAGGCAAGGTCGACCGACTCCGGCGGCAGCTCGACCGAGTCGGCCTTGCAGACGACGCCGACCACATTATTCAGCTTCTGCTCGCGGGCCGTCTGTTCCACGTGATGCACGAATTTCTCGGAGATGTCGATCGCGTACACCTCCCCCTCCGGCGCGACCTTCGGCGCGAACAGGCGCGTAAACAGTCCTGTGCCGGCGCCGACGTCGGCCACGTCCATGCCGGGCTTGAACCGGCACGCTTCGAGGATGGCGTCGCGGTGGTCGTAGGCGTCGCGGCCATCCTTCTCGAAGCGGCCGATGAACTCGTCGACGTCGGGGTTCTCGAAGTTCTTGTTGATCCCCGGACGGACGCTCTGGTCCTGTGCCGCCACGCGGCCCAACCAGACGAAAAACGCGACGGTTGCCACAACGGCCGTCGCGCGAAGTGCGATGCCCGGCATAAGCGAACGAGGAACGAACATGGTTGATCCCGATGGGTCTGTGCGGACGATTCGCCAGACCGCATCATACCGGAGCAGCCGCCGGATCAGCCATCAGGTCGGCAATCTGCACTCCGTCCACGCTCCCCTGCACCCGTAGCGCCTCAACCACCCTCCGCCGCCGATCCACATCGTGGTTCTGATTCAGCTTCCACTTCCCCTCGATCCGGTCGACGTCGATCTCAAAGCCCACGATCGCTGCCAGCAGCTTGTCGATGAACGAGGCTTCCGGCGCATCGACCGACCACGGCCGCGGCATGTTCGCTTCATAGACCGCGACCGTCCGGCGCACGATCTCGCGCACCCCCTCGCGATCGTCAATCAACCGCAGCACGCCGTACGCATGCACGGCGACATAGTTCCACGTCGGCACGACGTTCTGCGCCGCGTACCACGTCGGCGAGACGTACGCGTGCGGGCCGCTGAAGATCGCCAGCACGCGCTGGCCGCCGGCGTGCTTCCACTGCGGATTCGCACGGGCGACGTGGCCGATAAGCCGGCCGTTGGGACCGGCGTCGCGGTCGAGCAGCAGCGGCACGTGGCTGGCGAACGGCTCCGTGCCGTCGTGCGAGACGAGCGTCGCGAAGCTGTGCCGCTCCATGAACCCGTGCAGCACAGCCAAATCGGTAACGGCGAAGCTGGCGGGGACGTACATCAGGCGTTGCTCGCAGGCGGGCGGAGGAGGGGCTTGGCCTCGTAATCGGGCGGGAACGACCGCAGGTTGTCCGGCCAGCAGTACTCTTCCAGTTTGACGTCGGGCCGCCGCCGGCCGACCATCCGCACGTAGCCGAAATACCGACCGCGGTCAGACTCGAGGGCTTCAATTTCCGGCCGGTTGGCGGGATGGGCCGTGCTGTGCCAGTCGAGCCAGACGCGCCAGCCGTCGGGCATCGCGTCGGCCAGTTCCAGGTCGACGATGCCGGTCCGCTCCCAGTGCCGCCGCCACCAGTCGGCCGAGTGCAGGCACCAGAAGTCGTGCGTCCAGAACAATCGCAGATGCTCGGGGACGGGGCCGTCCAGTTCCCGCATCAGCCCGGCCCCGGCCATCCCGATCCGGCCGCCGGCGCGGACGAAGTTCGCCAGGTAGTTGAGATACAGATCGTCGGTTCCGAAGTACGAGAAGCAGTCGTGGCAGACGATGGCGTCAAAGAACCCCCCGGCGAACGGCAGCGCACGGGCGTCGGCATGCAGGGGAAACACGCGGTCGGCCACGTCGGCGTCGCGGATCCGCTGCAGGTTATCGGACGCTGGTATCCACAGGTCCACGGCCCACACCTGGACGCCGAACTCGCGGGCCAGAAAGATCGACGACAGCGCCTTGCCGCAGCCGAGGTCGAGCACGCGCTGCCCGGGTTGGAAGTCCATTGCGCCGGCGAGCCATTCGGCGATCCACAGCGGATGGCTGCCGAAGCTGTTGGGGACGACCCAGTCGGGGTGGTATCCGGCCGAGCGCGGGAAGCGGTCGGAGACGAGCCGTTGTGAGAGGTCGGGGTTGTCTGCCACGGGTTGCCGATCCTGCCCTCGATGTCATGCCATCCATCCTGGTTGGCCGGGAGACACACAATGGCCATGCAGGTTCGCATGACGAGGTTGTGCGGGCAAGTCCGTCAGGAATGCTCGAGCGGCGGAGGAAGAGGGGAATCCGCCGGAATAAGCAGACTGGGAGAACAGGCGAGCGACTGGAATCTTTTACTTGCCGCAAATAGAGTCGCAGCGGAGGCAAGTGATGAAGGTCGGCATCTTCGCCGATGCGCACGATCACCTGGAGAACATCCGCCGCGTGGTGCGGATGTTCAATGAGCGGGAGTGCGCGTGCGTGCTGTTCGCGGGGGACCTGGTGTCGACGTTCGCAGTGCCGCCGCTGCGGAAGCTGAACTGCCCGTTCCTCGGCTGTTACGGCGACAACGAAGGGAACCGGCCCGGACTGCAGGCGGGGATGCGGATCGTCGGCGAGCTGCGCGACGCGCCGGCCCTGTACACGCTGGCGGACGGCACGCGGGTCGTGCTGGTGCACATGGAGCGGCAACTGCGCGGGTTCGAGGAGCCGTTCGACGTTGCCGTCTGCGGCCACACCCACAAGCCGAGTCTGGCGCGCGACGAGGCGGGGCGGCTGTGGATCAACCCGGGGGAGACGTCCGGCTGGACGTTCGGCCGGCCGACCGTGGCCGTGCTGGAGACGGAGACGATGGAGGCGGAGATTGTGGAGATCGATCAGCCGGCGTCGCAGTCCTGCACGCACTGAGCGAGGTCATCGGTACTGGGTTTCGTCCTGACGAACAGTGCTCACGGTCTCCACGCATCTTTCGCCCGCGCACACTCCGGACAGACGTAAATCATGCCGGCCCGCCACCAGACCCCGGAGACAATATCGGGAGGTGCATTCGGGAACTGCTTCTCGCGGGCGTCGTAGTAATTCGGCGAGAAGGACGGCGCGGGGCCGGCCGTCGGTTGGATG
>CAZWGW010000394.1:0-6865 GCA_964633565.1 uncultured Planctomycetaceae bacterium | reverse complement strand
TACCTCTTCGCCCCCGAGCACCTTGGGGGTAATCACGCGCGAGCTGCCGTCGGCCGCCGGCGCGGATTGCACGTCGCCGTCACGCGGTCCGTCTGTTTCGGGCAGCCGCCGCAGGCGCTGCTCGAGTCACATCAGCTCGCCAGCCTGATTGAAGCCACCGGCATCTATTTCTCAAAGGCCGGCTGGCAGATTGCCGACGTCTGGCAGCGCGTCGGGCGGATCTATGAGAAGTACGGCGTCCCGGAAGAGTGGCGGCAGGCCGATCAGGGAGAAGTGATCGGTTACGAATCGAGCGAGGTGCCGATTACGCCGCACAGTTCCTGCCATCTGCAGAGCGGCCACGCGGTTGCGTGGCGTCCCTCGGTCAATGCCGCGGCAGTCGGCGACACGATCCTCGTCCTTTCCCAGGGTTGCGAGCAAATCACCGCGTCCGGCGAGTGGCCGCTCCTGGGCGTGCAGGCCAAGGGGACCGTGATCGATCTGCCGGATGTGCTCTGCCGGGAAGTGTGACGTCCCGTGTCGACACGCGCTCCCGGCGGTTCGCGTCTGTCACAGACGTAAGTGGCGCTACGCGCGCAGCACTGCGCCACACCGCTGCTGCAGTGCGGTGAGAATCTGTTCGACCATCCCGTTCGCCTCGTCCGCCGTCAGCGTCCGCTCGGGATCGCGGAAGACCAGGCGGAAGGCGAGGCTGTGATGGCCGGCCTGCACCTGCTGGCCCCGATAACGGTCCACCAGGTCCAGCGATTCCAGCGTCGGGCCGGCGGCGGCGCGGATCGCGGCGGCGATGTCCGCGTAGTCGTGGGAGAGCGCAACCACGACGGCCAGGTCGCGCGTCACGGCCGGCTGCCGGGCGATGTGGCGGTACATCGGCAGCGCGGAGTACGGGCCGAGCAGGTGGTCGAGGTCGAGTTCGAAGGCGTACAGCGGGAACGTCAGCCGGTCGACGGCCAGGACCGCTGGATCGATTTCGCCGATGTGGCCGATCGTGGGGTGACCGGGGGCGTCGATGCGGGCGGCTGTCCCGGAGACGTAAGGGGGGCACGGTTCGGCAGTCAGCATCAGGTCGCGCAGGCCGACCGATTCCAGCAGTTCCTCCAGCACCCCTTTGAGCGTGAAGAAGTCGGCCCGTTCGCCGCCGCGCCAGTTGGACTTGTGCCACGTGCCGCCGGCGACGACGCCGACACGCCAGCGGCTGATTGCGGCGAGGTCGGCCGTGCCCGGTGCACCGGCGGCGAAGGCGCGGTCGATCTCGAAGAACCGGACGGACGTGCTGCCGCGGCGGAGGTTGTTCTGCACCGTGGCGGCAAGGCCCGGCAGCAGCGAGCGGCGCAGGACGGACATGTCCTGCGTCTCGAAATTGGAGAGCGTGAGCGCGTCGTCCGGCGCGCCGAGCCAGGCGCTCAGTTCCGGGGCTTCGAGCGGGGGATTGCGGCACTCGAAGAAGCCGCCGGAGACGAGTTGGCCGGAGAGGGACTGGCGCAGTCGGTCGGCGGGCGCGCTGCGGCCGAGCGACTGTCGCGATTCGCCGGTGGCGACGGGGACTCGGTCATATCCCAGAATGCGGGCCACGTCTTCGATCAGCACGACGCGATCATTGACCGCGACGCGCCACGTCGGGACTTTGACCTCCAACTCGTCGTCGCCGCCCGCGCATTCCATGCCCAGTCGTTGCAGGCAACTCCGGATGGATGCGGCGTCGACCGCAAGGCCGAGCGTCCTGGAGACGCGGGCCGGCGCCAGCCTGATCACCGTCGGCGGGCGCGGCGCAGGATACGCGTCAACCATGGGACCGGCGACTTCACCACCCCCCAACTCGGCAATCAACCGCACGGCGCGGCGGGCGGCATGAGTGATTCCGGTGTTCGGATCGGTACCGCGCTCGAATCGATAGGACGACGCAGTCCCGCGGCTTTCGAGCTTCAGGTCGACCTGCCGGACGGTGCGGCGGATGTTGACCGGGTCGAAATGCGCGGCCTCCAGCAGGATGTCCGTCGCGTCGTCAGTCGTCTGTGTGTCGCTGCCGCCCATGATGCCGGCGAGCGCGACCGGCCGCTCGGCATCGGCAATGACCAGTGGCGCGGACGAGGGCTCCCCCGTGCCCACCGCGATCCGGGCGCCGGTCAGCAGTTCGAGCGTCTCGCCGGGGCGGAGGCGGCGGACGACGATCTTCTGGCCGCGAAGCGTGCGGAAGTCGAACGCGTGCAGCGGTTGGCCCCATTCGTACATCACGTAGTTTGTGACGTCGACGACGTTGTTGATCGGACGCATGCCGGCGATCAGCAGCCGCGCCTTGAGCCAGGCCGGCGATGGCGCGACCTGGACGTTGCGGATGACCCCGCCGATGTACCGGCTGCACAGGTCCGGGTCGGCGATTTCGACGGCGACCTGCGGCTTTTGTCCGGCTGTCGGGGGCATGTCGCCGGGGGGGAGCTGCAACTGAAGCTGCAGCGCTGCCGCGACCTCGCGGGCGATGCCGACCACGCCGAGGAAGTCCGGACGGTTCGGCAGGACGTTGAGATCGAGCAGATATTCGGGGACGGCGGCGACTTCCGGAAGCGGGCGGCCCAGCGTCGACTCGTCGCTGAAATGCTGCATGCCGGTGCCGCGCGCCAGCAGTCCCATTTCGCCGTCGAGGCAGATCATGCCGGCCGATTGGACGCCGTGATACTGGTCCGCCTTCACCGCGCGGCCGCTGGGGAGCACCGTGCCGGCGGGGGCCACGGGGACGCCCCAGCCCTCGCGGACCTCGTGCTCGGAGGCGCAGACGACCTGCGTCGTGACGCCACGCTGCAGTTCAATCTGGCAGACCCACATCCCCGGCGCGCCGGCCAGCGGGTCCTTGCGGCGGACAAAGCCGATGCGGACGGAATTGAGTTCCGCGCCGAGTGCGTGCTCCTCTTCGATCTCGAGGCCGATCCGCGGCAGGACTTCGATCAGCTCGGCGTGGGAGCACCGGGGCTGGAGGTATTCCAGCAGCCAGGCGGTGTTGACGATCATTCCCATGTGTTGGTTTCGAACTTCTTCGCAACATTGACGCGGGGTCGCTCGATGCGCAGTGGGGCAGGCGAGCGGCGGGCGTGAGCCCGCTGATTGCGCGAGCATTGAAGTTGCCGCAGGATGATTCTCACGGGCGACTCAAAACTGCGCAAGGAACGCCTCTTCGTTCATATACAGCATCCGGATGTCGTCGATGCCGAAGCGGGCCATGGTCAGGCGATCGATGCCGATGCCGAACGCGAAACCCTGGTACGCGTCTGAATCGATTCCGCCGTTCCGCAGGACTTCCGGTCGGATCATGCCCGAGCCGAGCAGCTCCATCCACCGCCCGCGATAAAACACGTCGACCTCGGCACTCGGCGTGGTGAACGGGAAGTAGCTGGGGCGAAACTGCAGCCGGATCTCCTCACCCAGGAGGGCGCGGAGCATCCGGTCGAGCGTCCACTTGAGGTCCGCGAAGCTGATCCCGGTGTCGACGGCGATCACATCCAGTTGATGGAAGATCGGAAAGTGAGTGGCGTCGATCTTGTCGCGCCGGTAACAGCGGCCGGAGGTCATGGCGCGGATCGGCGGCTCGCCGAATTCGCGCAGGGCCCGCACCTGGAAAGCCGACGTGTGCGTCCGGAGGACCTCGCCACGGCGGGTGTAAAACGAGTCGTGCATGTCCCGCGAGGGATGCCACTCGGGGGTGTTGAGTGCGTCAAAGTTGAAATACTCGCTTTCAACTTCCGGGTAGTCGTCGTAGCGGAAACCGAGCCCCTGCAGGGTCCGCTTGAGTTCCTCCATCGTCTGCATCAGGGGATGCCTGCGGCCGACGCCGCGGCGGATGCCCGGCATCGTGACGTCCATGTCGGTCTTGCGCATCGGTTCGGCGGCCTGTAACTCCTGCTTCCGCTCGTCGATGGCCGACTGGACCTGCTGCTTGGCCTGGTTGAGTGCCTGGCCGAAGGCGGGGCGCGCCTCGGGGGGGACGCGGCCGAGTTCGCGCATCTGCTGGGAGATCGTGCCGCGTTTGCCCAGGAACTGCAGCCGCAGTTGCTCCAGTTCATCGAGGCTGGCGGCCTGTCGCACCTGCGCGGCAGCCGACTCACCGAGAGCGGCGATCTGTGCCGCGTCGCCGGTGGGCTGCCCCATATCGACTTGTCGCACGCTCACGCCGCCGTCCTCCAGGAGTTTCCCGCCTTGAATCGTACGGTCCAGTCGGTCCGCACGACTGCGCCCGGGATCGACCATCGAATTGCACCACCCTGGAGCAGACACGGCTTGAGGCAGACCGGTTCCCTGCCACCGACGGCCGAAGTCTAGGCGATCCCCCAAAACCCCGCAACAACTCGCGCCGCGCAAGAACAAACCCGGTCGCCAGAACGGCAACCGGGTTTGCTTGAGATATGTGAGTGGACGGCCGGGATGGCCTGTTGTCTATTCCACGGCCGGGCCGGCGCACCGGATATAGTGGTCGTGGTCGATGTAGATCACCTCCTGCCGCTGATCCGTGGTGGTAAAGGGGACCGGCCAGTACGAGCGTTTGGTCTCGTCGAAGAACAGGGTGCACTTGTAGTGGCAGTGATGCAGGCGGGCGGGACCGACAAGCGGCACGAACCGGCATTCATCGACACGATCGACAATCAGATCGACGATCATGCGGAGGTTGTTGCGGGACGTTTCCGAGATGAACGGGATGCCCCCGGACGTCGTGTCCGGCATGGCGCGGACGACTTCGTCCGGCGTCGGCGGGTCGAGGCAGATCAGCGGAGCGTGCTCACCTTCGACGGGATCAAGGATGGGCACGTTCGCGTAGCGCTCCTCTTCGTGATAGGTGTCTTCAATCTGCTGGCTGAAATATGGGGAGACGGGAATCGGCGGCGTCGTGCCAAAGAAGGCGCCCAGCTTGAAGGCGTCTACCGCGCCCCAGTAAAACAGCCGGCAGCCGCTGTTGGGGACCGTGCACACGGCCACCGCCGCGATCAGAAAGGCCTGCTTGAGGAGCTTGTTCATCCTCGTCGTCTCCAGGTGCACTAGCCGCCGTTTGTGGGCGTGGGCCGCTGGTCGGGTTCGGCCCGGGGGAGTCCGCATCGGGGCGTCCCGACGGTTTCGGACATGGTCTTTATCGAACGAATGAGTGTGCGAACTTGCGGGATTATTCCGTTTTTGCCGACTACGACGGTTGGAGCGCCTTGGTTCCGACGTCCCGACCAGGGTTTGCGGACCGGCTGCAATCTCTGTCGGAGTCAGGTGTTGTAACGCGGTTGAAAATGACCACCCCCGCGGAGCCCGGCCCCGCGGGGGTGATTGTCATTGTGCGTCGAATGATCGGCTGTGGCCGGCCTGAATCGCGTTGGACGCGAGACTGGCCTCATTCCGGATCAACTCAGTGCCAGTTGTGGGGATCCAGGAACCACCACCAGTTGTCGGTCCGGCTGTGGAACTTGAGTTGCCAGTAGCCGTCGTCCCAGGTCAGTTGCGCGGAACGCCACTCGGCCGGGACCTGCGGATACGGATAGAACGGGCCGATGTAAGGCCAGGCGCTGGCATCGTATTGCGCGGGGTAGGTGACCTGTGCGTAGTTGTCGTACGGGGCATAAGCCGGCCACGCGTATTCCGGCATGTTCGGACGATTGTGGATCAGGTGGCCGGCGGTCTGCGCCGGGACGGGTTGACCCTGAGCCGTCGGGTTCGCCTGCGGATAAGCAGTCGGCATCGCCGGATAGCCGGGCGGCGTCTGGCCGGGGGCATAGCTCTGCCGCGGCATGTTCTGCTGGTAGGGGCTGGCGGACGGCGGTGCGGCAACCGGCTGCCCGTTGACGGTCAACCCGTTCAGCACCTGCGTGACGCCGGGGACGCTTTTGGCGGCCTTGACGGCAATCATGGCTTCCTGGGGGCTGCCGACGTCGCCCTTGAGGCCGGCGATGCCGTTCATGCAACGGACTTCAATGTCGTACCCACTCACTCCCGCGGAGGCAATCGCACCGGCAATCTGCTGAGCCGTCTCCTGATTAGACTGCGGAGCGGGAGTTTCTTCGCTCACCTGTCGCACGGAGTGGTCGTGGGAGCCTTCGAATCCGGCCTGCTGGACGCCGCCCGTACGGCGGAGCGTGCGGGGCGTCTGGGCGGAGGCCTTCACGACCAACTGGTTGTCCACTGACTCGACGCCGGGAACCGCGCTCACGATCCTTGTCGCCGCGGCGCGCTGCTGGGAATCGGCGATCTGCCCTTTCAGGGTGCAGACACCGGCCAGCACTTCAATTTCGATGTTCTCGCCATGGAGCTTCGCGCCGCGGAACGCGTCGGCGACGTCGTTGGCGATCTCGGTGTTGGATTTGGGAGCGCCGGCCGCGGAGGACTCCGCAGCGGCCCTGGGCTTGAGGAAGTCGAGCGGGCCGGCCACGGTTACGCCGGGCGCCGCCGCCAGCAGGCCCAGACCGAGGACCCATTTTCGTGGCAGACGCATGAAACTCACTCCTTTTGGTTTCGCTGTTCGCCAGGCGCCGCCGACCTACGACGGTCCTGCGCCGGACGAGACCGGCGGTGAGTCGATCGAAAGACGCAAGGTTGTTCTCTGTATCGGTCTCGCCGGTCCGGTTAGATAAACTATTCGGGTTGTTTCGGTGGAAATGATCGTGCCGGGCGCTCGGTGGAGGTTGACGTAACTGGTTGCTATTTTATCCTCTCGGGCAGCGGTCGCAGATGTCGGGAAACCTGCTCAGACGCTGACGGTTGCCCGCCGGCGCGACCCGCAACGAACGTGCATCGGATCGGAACCGAACCCCCCGGAAGAGGTTAAGTCAATATGGCCCGGAAGACACCCAGTCGCCTGCAGAAACGCCGTGAGGCGGAAGCCGCCACAACTCG
This sequence comes from uncultured Planctomycetaceae bacterium, assembly GCA_964633565.1. Taxonomy (GTDB): domain Bacteria; phylum Planctomycetota; class Planctomycetia; order Planctomycetales; family Planctomycetaceae; genus CAZWGW01. The sequence goes on along the minus strand of CAZWGW010000394.1, from coordinate 16 downwards.
TGGCGGCAAGACCCCG
>CAZWGW010000393.1:0-6867 GCA_964633565.1 uncultured Planctomycetaceae bacterium | reverse complement strand
AGTACGGCTGCAACGCCTCCGGCTGCCACGGCAAGGCCGAGGGGCAGAACGGCTTCAAGCTGTCGGTCTTCGGTTCCGACCCGCCGGCCGATCATGCAGCGCTCACGCGGGAAGCGCGCGGCCGCCGGGTGTTTGCGCCGGATCCCGGTCGGAGTCTGCTCCTGCAGAAAGCCTCCGGCGGCGTTCCGCATGGCGGGGGAGTGCGCATCCAGCGGGACGGTGTCGAGTACCGACTGCTGCGCGACTGGATTGCCGCCGGGACGCCTCTGGGCAGCAGTGACGACCCGCAGGTTGTTTCGGTCGAAGTGTCGCCGCGCGAGCGACAACTTGGGACGCACGCCCGGCAGCAACTGCGCGTGACGGCCACCTATTCCGACGGCAGCCGCCACGACGTGACGGCCCACGCCCGCTATCAGTCGAACAACGAGGGGCTCGCCGCCGTCGACGAGCAGGGACTCGTCGCCACGCAGGGGACGCCCGGCGAAGCGACCGTGATGGCGGCATACCTCGGGGCGATCGACGTGTTTCGCGCGCAGGTCCCGCAGGCGGGGCAGGGGGGAGTTTACGAGCCGCCGCCGGTCTACAATTTCATCGATCCCCTGGTGGACGAAAAGCTGAGGAAGCTGAATATCCAGCCGTCGGGGCTGTGCAGCGACGGCGATTTCGTGCGGAGAGCGTTCCTCGACATCATCGGTACACTGCCGACGGCCGACGAGGCGCGGGCCTTCCTTGCCGACGGGCGTACCGACAAGCGGCAGCAACTGGTGGACGCGCTCCTGCAGCGCCCGGAGTATGCGGACTACCGGGCGCTCCAGTGGGCCGATCTCCTGCGAGTCGACCGCGGCACGCTCAGCTTCAAGGGAGCGTATCAATATTATCGATGGATTCATGACTCGTTTGCCGCCAACCAGCGGTTCGACGAGTTTGCGCGGGAGGTGATCACGGCCGTTGGCCCAGTGCGCGATGCGCCGGCCGCACGGCTGTTTCAGGTCGTGCCCGATCCCGGCGACATGGCCAGCACCGTCTCGCAGGTATTCCTCGGGGTGCGGATTGAATGCGCCAAATGCCATCATCATCCGTATGACCGCTGGAGCCAGTCGGACTTTTACGGCATGCAGGCGCACTTCACGCAGGTCGCATTCAAGTCGTCGCCACAGGGGGACGTGTTGACCACTGCCGGCACGGCCGCGACGACGCACCCGCGCACCGGCGAGACGATCCTCGCGCATCCGCTGGGCGCCGCGTCTCCCGAATCCGGTCCGACCGGCGACCGCCGGCAGGCGCTGGCCGGCTGGATGACGTCGGCCGACAATCCGTGGTTTGCACGGAACGCGGTCAACCGGATCTGGGCGCACTTTCTCGGGCGGGGACTGGTCGAACCGGTCGATGACGTGCGGCTCACGAACCCGCCGTCGAACCCGGCCCTGCTCGACGCCCTCGCGGCGCACTTCGTCGCATCCGGCTTCGATGTCCATGATCTCATTCGCACGATCACGGCTTCTCGCACTTACCAGCTCAGCGCCGTCCCGAATGAGTCGAATCGCATCGATGAGCAGAACTATTCCCGCGCGCTGCTGAAACGCATGGGTTCCGAAGTGCTGCTGGACGCGGTCTGCCAGGTGACCGGCGTGCCGGAGAAGTTCGACGGACACCCGGCCGGCAGCCGCGCGATCGAGTTGTGGGACAGCCAGGTGCCGCATTATTTCCTGCGGCTGTTCGGGCGGCCGCAGCGGACGACCCCCTGCGAGTGCGAGCGGAACACCGAACCGGCAATCGCACAGGTATTGCACCTGCTCAACTCGCCGGAGATCGAGGAAAAACTGGGGCATGCCGGCGGCAGGATTGCGCAATTGCGCGAAGCGCATCGTGATGACGACCGCGCACTGGTGCAGGAAGTATACTTGTGGTCTTATGCGCGGTTCCCGGACGATGAGGAACTGAAGACGGCTGTCGGTTACCTTTCGCGAACACCGTCGACTCACGACGCGGCAGTGGAAGACCTCGCGTGGAGCCTGATGAACACGGCGGAGTTCCTGTTCAACCATTGAAGACGACGGCGAGCGGCGGGCGTGAGCCCGCTGAATGTGCGTCCCACGCATCATCAACGACGACCCCGCGGAAGCCCGGCCATGACGACAACACGCCCTTACTGCGACGGCCTGGCTCGCCGCGACCTGCTCAGGATCGGCGCCGCCTCAACACTCGCCGACACGCTCACACTGCCGCAGTTGCTCGCGGCGGAGTCGCGATCGAACGGCACCGGCGTCTCGCTGATCATCGTCTTCCTGGAAGGGGGCCTGTCGACGATCGACACGTTCGACAACAAGCCCGACGCACCGCCTGAGTTCCGCGGCGATTTCGGGGTGATCGACACCAACGTCCCCGGCCTCCAGCTCTGCGAGCACCTGCCACGGACTGCGCAGGCGGCGCACCTGTTCTCGCTGGTGCGGTCGTTCACGCACACGAACTCGTCGCACGGCCACGCCGACCACTACATGCTCACCGGCTATCACCCCCGTGCCGGATTCAACGTGAACGTGAAGCCGAACAACCAGTTCCCCGCGTACGGCGCGATCATGACGCGGCAGCTCGGCCCGCGCGGGGGCGTGCCGCCGTACGTGTGCCTGCCGAAGATGCACGATTCGGCCGGCGCGGCGTACCTGGGATCGAGCTGCGCACCATTCACCGTCAATGCCGACCCCAATGCACCGGGCTTCTCGGTCCCCGATCTGGCGCCGCCGCTGGTGGTTGGCGCCGACCGCCTGGAGCGGCGCGTCGCGCTGATGTCGGACGTCGACCGTTTCCGGCGGAACGGCGAGGCCGCGGCCAATTCCCGCGCCGCCGCGGTGAACGAGTTCCAGTCCAAGGCGCTTGACCTGATGACGTCTCCGGCGGCCCGGCGGGCGTTTGACATTGCCGCCGAACCGGATGAGATGCGCGATCGCTATGGACGGACGTCGCTGGGGCAGTCGTGTCTGATGGCGCGGCGGCTGGTGGAGGCGGGCGTGCGGTGCGTGACGATCGACCATACCAACTGGGACACACACTACAACAACTTCCACGTCCTCAAGACGGACCTGTTGCCGCAGCTTGATGCGGCACTCCCCGCGCTGCTCACGGACCTGCAGGACCGCGGGCTGCTGGAGAAGACGCTGGTGGCGGTATTCGGCGAGTTCGGGCGCACACCGCGCGTCAACAAGGACGCCGGCCGCGACCACTGGGGGCCCGCGAACACGATCGTGCTGGCCGGGGGCGGTATTCAGGGGGGACGCGTGATCGGCGCGACGAATGAACACGGTGAGCATCCCGCGGCAGACCCGTACGGACCGGAGGACCTGGCGGCGACGATCTTCCGCTGCGTGGGAATCGATGGGAATGAGGAATTTCACACGCCCGAAGGACGGCCGGTGAAGATCGTCAACAACGGGCGCGTTATTCCGGGGTTGATGTGAGCGGAGCGATTCTGCGATGAAAATGTCGCCGGCGAGCGGCGGGCGTCAGCCCGCTGAATGGACCATCGCCTCAATTCTCGCGCTCTTCCTCGTCACCTCCCACCCCGCGCGCGCCGACCAGCCCCACGTCTCCTACATCTTCCCCGCCGGCGGCCAGCGCGGCGCCACGGACGACGTCCGGATCGGCGGCCATAACCTGCATGATGCCGCGCGGCTGCACGTCGACGCGGCCGGCGTGCACGGACCCGACACGATCGCCCCTGCGGCGGAGACGATCTGGTTTGAGGGGCCGGTGATCCCGCAGCCGGCGTCGCAGCAGAAGGAGGACTACCCTCGCGACTACGCCGCCCGGCTCAACATCGACGCCGACGCCCCGCTCGGATCCGGGCGGTGGCGCGTGTCGACCGTACAGGGTGTAACGCCCGGTCTGCTGTTTGTCGTCGGCGACCTGCCGGAGGTCGTGGAGGACGAAATCGACGGCGACGCGCTGCCGACGCCTGTCACGGTCCCGGTCACGATCAATGGCCGCATTTTTCCGCGGGAGGACGTCGACATCTGGACATTTCCCGTCCGCGCGGGGCGGACCTGCACTCTCGACGTGTGCGCGGCCCGGCTCGGCTCGCCGCTGTGCGCCCGCCTCGTGGTCCTGGGTCCCGACGGACGAGCGGTCGCCGAAGGGCTGGATACGGTCGAGAATGATCCGCAGGTGCGGTTCACGGCCGACCGCGACGGCGATTACACGGTGCAGATTCAGGACATCGAGTCCGGGGGCCTGCAGCATTACGTGTACCGACTGACGATCGACGACGCGCCGCACCTTGACTGGGCGTATCCGCCCGGCGGTCGCCACGGGTCGACGGTGTCGCTGGAACTGCATGGACCGGGGATGCCGCAGGAACCGCAGATGGTTGCACTGCCGGGCGAGGGGACATCGCAAGTCTATCGACCCACCGTGCCGGAGCATGCCGGCGGGAGCGTCCGGCTCGATCTGGACGACTTACCCGAGTTGCTCGAAGCGGAGCCGAACGACGCCGCGCCCGGCCTGCCGCCGGTCTCCGAGGCAACCGTCGTGAACGGCCGGATCGACCGCGCCGGTGACGTGGACCAGTGGGCGTTCCAGGCGGTCAAGGACGTGGAGTATGTGCTGGACGTCCGCGCCTCACGCTGGGGTTCGCCGCTGGATTCCGTGATCGCGGTGCTGGATGCGGAGGGAAAGGTACTGGCGACGGCGGATGACCCGGCCGCAGGAGTGACGGATGCGCTCCTGCGTTTCAAGGCGCCGGCGGATGGGGTCTATCGCGTGCAGGTCCGCGAGCAGTTCGCCTCGCGCGGCGGACCGGAATTCGCATACCGACTGCGGATTGCCGCCGCCGACAAAGTGGAACGACTGCCGCGAATCGAGGTCCCGACCGATGCCGTGACTGTCGAACGGAGCAAAGAGGCGTCGCTCAAGGTGACGGTCGTCCGCCCGGCTGGTTTCGCCGATGCAATGGAGATCACCGTCGCCGGGCTGCCGGAGGGGGTGACCGTCGAAGGGACGACCGTTGCGGCCGGAGCCGGCAGCGCCGACCTCAAGTTCAAGGCCGTTCCCGAGGCGTGCCTTGCGGCCACGCCGCTGCACATCGGCTGGACGGCGACGATCGGCGGGCAGCCGGCCGCCGGCCGCGGCACGGCGCCGCGCCGTCTTGACGAGCCGTCCTCGGACGTCGTCTGGCTGTCGGTCGCGGTCCCCACGCCGTTCAAGTTCGTCGGCCAGTTCGAAAGCAAATTCGTGCCGCGTGGCACGGTCCACGTCCGCCATTACACGCTGGAGCGCGGCGGATTTGAGGGACCGATCGAGGTCCGGCTCGCGGACCGGCAGGTGCGTCACCTGCAGGGGATGACGGGGCCGTCGCTGGTGATCCCTGCGGGAGTCAACGAATTCGACTATCCCGTCACGCTCCCCGCCTGGCTCGATCTGGGCCGCACGAGCCGGACCTGTCTGATGGCGGTGGGGGTGCTGGAAGAGCCGGACGGCGGCCGCGCGACAGTCAGCTACACGTCGCACGAACAGAACGACCAGATCATCATCCTCACGGCTCCGCAGCGACTGTCTGTCGCGCCGCTCTTGCCGACGCTGCGCGCACTACCCGGGAGCAATGCGAGCGTGGCAGTGCGGATCGAACGGGCGGCTGGTCTCGATGGCGACGCGGTGGTGTCGCTCGCGGTGCCGGCGCACATCCACGGCGTGCGTGCCGAACCTGTGACGATTCCGGCCGGACAGGCGGACGGCCGGCTCGAACTGCAGTTCGACGGCGCCGGCTGCGGGCCGTTCAATCAGCCGGTGACGATCCGCGCGACGACTCCGGATGAGCGGGGCCTGCCGGTGAGTGCTGAGGCGGACCTGATTGTGGTGCCGCAATAAGCCGACGGGACGTAGCCGAATTCGCCAAGAATTCGGGCGTCGAATCGGTGATGACGCGTACAAACTCCGCCCGAATTCTTGGCGAATTCGGCTACGTAGCGGCGACGCGCCGTCATTGCTGCCGCGCGATGAATCGCTCGAACTCCGGCGGCATCGATGTCCCGAATCGCAGCCGCTGTCCCGTGCGGGGATGATCGAAGCCGAGCAGGATGGCGTGCAGCGCCAGTCGCCGCGCCTTCCAGGCCGGATGCTGCGCCAGGTCGCTCTCGTAGCGTTCATCTCCCAGCACCGGGTGCCCCGCCTCGGCAAAATGCACGCGGATCTGGTTCCGCCGCCCCGTTTCCAGCCGCACACGCACCAGCGTCGCGCCGCGCAACAGCCGTTCGACCACGTAGTGCGTCACGGCATCTTCGCCCGGCTCATCCGGCCCCACCGAACGGCGGTGCAGGCCCGTTGTCGTGGCGAGGCGACTCTCAAAACGGCCCGTCGGCTGCGCGAGCGTTCCGGCGACAATGGCGACATACTCGCGATCGGCCGTTTTTACGCGGAACTGGTCCTTCAGCGCCGCCGTGATCTGCGGGTCCTTGCCGAACACCAGCAGCCCCGACGTCCCGCGGTCCAGTCGGTGCACCACGAATGCGCGGCCCGCCCGCTTGCGCCGGGCCACGTGCCGCGTCACCGCCTCCACGAGCGTGTTCTTTTCGCGGTGCCTGGTGGGGACCGTCAGCAGATGTGCCGCCTTGTTGACGACGATCAGGTCGTCGTCCTCGTAGACGACCCGGAACGCGCCGCCCGTCCGCTGCTGCTGCGGCTCGTGGTAGCGACGGTGCGGGTCGTGGCGGACGGCGACAACGTCCCCGGCCTTGACCATCGTGCCCGGTTCACAGGCCGGTGCGCCGTTGAGCTGCACGCAGGCATGATGGAACATCCCGCGGATGTCGGCGCGGGACCGGCCTGTGAGGTGCCGCACGATCTGGTCGATGCGCCCGGCCTGTTCCGGCGCGACTTCGC
>CAZWGW010000392.1:0-6876 GCA_964633565.1 uncultured Planctomycetaceae bacterium | reverse complement strand
GGAATGGGTTACCCGTTCTACTACTGGCCCAACTCCCTGCTGCTGAATCAGGGGAACGGGACGTTCGTGGACATGGCGGATTCGGCGGGGATCGAACCGCCCGCCGCAGGCGTCTACCTGGAGCAGAAGATCCAGGACCGTTTTGCCGTTCGCAGCTCGCGCTGCGCCGCGACGGCGGACTTCGATGGCGACGGACGACTGGACATCGTGACCAACAATTTCAATGATCGACCTTACTGTTACAGGAACTCGTTTCCCCCGCAGAACTACGTCGCCTTCCGTCTGACCGGGAGTCGCAGCAATCGGGACGCCATCGGTGCGCGGATCACATTGACCCTGGGTGAGCGGCGGATGGTGCGGCTGCTGCCGACGGCGGGCGGTTACCTGTCGCAATCGTCCAAGGTGGTCCACTTCGGCCTGGGCGACGCCCGGCAGGTCGATCAGGCGGAGATCGTGTGGCCCAGCGGCCGACGCCAGGTGATTCCGAACCCCGGGCTGAATGAGCGACACGACGTCACCGAGCCGGATGAACCTTGACCATCCAGGTGCAGACAGCGGGATTTGTCGACAGACGGAGCGGAGTGATCGATGACATTGCGGCGACTCCGATGGCTCGTGACCGGCCTGCTCGCCCTGGCGACGCTGTCGGCCGGCGTAATCGTTGCGCAACTATCAGTGACGCGCGACGATGATGCGCAGCGGAGGGAGGAATTTCAGTCGCTGGTGCAGGGACTGGGGTTCGGAGCAGCGGTGGACCTGGCAGAATGCGAGTTCGGTTTTGATCCTCGCCTGCGGCCGGCCTGCTCACAGCGGGAGGGAGCGGTCCCCTGCGGCTTCTTTCTGTGTTCCAGGCACGCAGGCTGCGTCACAAGTGTTTCCTGCCTGCCGCCGGCCGGGATGTCTGAAGTGGACGTGTACGACCATGCGGCGTCTCGTTGAGATCGCAAAAACGGGAGTCACGGCCCTGCTGCTGCATCCGGCACGAAGCTCGGCAACCCTCTGCGCGCTGCTGGCGATGCTGGTCCCGTATCTGACCGGCATCGGCCTGGCCCGGGGAATCGAACAGGACGCCCGGCTCTCGCTGCGGGCCGGCGGCGACCTGTACGTCAGCGGCCGTCAGTTCGGGCGGTCCCTCCCGCTCCCCGTCGCGCTCGTCCCCCGGATTCGCGAACTGGAGGGGGTCGTTGACGTCGTGCCGCGAATCGTCGGACGATTGACGATTGGACGCGACGCGGTCGACGTCGTGCTGGTCGGGGTCCCGGAGTCGCGGTTTCCCGATTCGATCTCCTGCATTGACGGCCGGTTGCCGCGCGCGGCGGAGCGGAATGAGTTCGTGGTCGGCAGCGAACTGGCGCGCCGTCTGAAGCTCGGCGTCGGCGCACGGCTCCCGCCGTTCTATCACAATTCCCGTGGCGAACGCGTGTCCACCATCGTCGGTGTCTTTCAGTCCGACATTTCGATCTGGCAGTCGCAGCTCATGTTCACCTCGTTCGAAACGGCCGGGGAGATCTTCGATCAGGAGGGACTCGCCACAGACCTCGTGGTCCGCTGTCAACCGGGGTACGATGACCATGTGCGGCGCGCTATCCTCAGGACGGTCGAAGTGCCGTCGATCGGCGGGACGATGCAGCTCCAGGTGACGTCCCGCAGGGAACTCGACGTGCTCGCCGCCGGCGGACAATCGCATCGCGAAGGGATCTTCAACCTGCACTTTGTGCTGGCGTTTGTGATCGGCATCCTGGTCGTCCTTGTGACGTCCGGCTTTGGCCTGCGGGAACGCCGCCGGGAAATCGGCATCCTGAAAGCCACCGGCTGGCAGACGGACGAGGTCCTGTTGCGCAGCCTGTCGGAAAGCCTGCTGTTGAGCGTCGGCGGCGCGTCCATCAGCATCCTCCTGGCGTTCGTGTGGCTCAAGGTCTTCAACGGCTACGGAATCGCCGGCATCTTCATTCCCGGCGTCGCCGCCGCGCCAGGCTTTACGGTGCCGTTTCGTCTGACACCGGTCCCGGCGCTGCTCGCATACGTCATCGCAGTCGCGATCACGATGAGCGGATCGATCTGGTCCTCATGGAGGTCCGCGATTGTTCCTCCCGACGAGGCCATGCGATGATCCGGACCGAAAGACTGTGCAAAGTCTACCGCGGACCCGGGCCGGACGCCGTGCGCGCGGTCGACGACGTCTCGCTCACGATCGCGGCCGGCCGGTTCGCGGTCTTGACCGGACCTTCCGGTTCCGGCAAAACAACGTTGCTCTCGCTGCTGGGCGGCTTGTCACGCCCCTCGAGCGGCTCGATCCTGCTGGAAGGACGTGAAGTGAACGCCTGCTCGGACGTCGAACTGGCGCGCATGCGCCGGCAAATCGGGTTCGTCTTCCAGAACTTCTCGCTGTTGCCGCGATTGCCCGTCTGGGAAAACGTGACGTATCCGTTGATTCCCCGCGCCATTCCGCCCGGGGCACGAGTCGAGATCGCGCGGAAGGTCCTGCAACGGCTCGGCCTGCTGCACAAACTGGAGAATCGGCCGGAACAGCTCAGCGGCGGCGAGCAGCAACGCGTGGCGGTCGCCCGGGCGCTCGCCGGCGAACCACGAATCCTGGTCGCGGACGAGCCGACTTCCAACCTCGATCCACGCGCCTCGGCCGAACTGGCGGCGATCTTCCGGGAGATCCAAGCCGCGGGAGTGACGCTCATCCTGTCGACGCACAGTCCCGAACTGCTGGGCCTGGCGACTGATGTCTTCCGACTGGACCACGGACGCGTGACATGTCCCTGACAGCCCGGCGTATCGGCGTGACCCGGGGACGCCTCGTGTTCGCCCTGGTGAGTGTGGCGAGCGCGGTGCTGCTTGCGGCCGGTTACGTCTACCGGAGCGGCGGAGAGGGGGGCCCTGCGGCCTCACCCGAGCCGCTGTTTGTCCCCCGGCCGGTCACGATCGAACCGGGCCTGCATCTGCTCGGGGCGATGTCGCCGTCCGTCGTCTACGTCGTCGAGACACCCGAGGGGCTGATCCTGATCGACGCCGGACTCGAAAGCGAGCACGAGTTGCTGCTGCAGCAGTTTCAGTTCCTGGGGCTCGACGTCCGGAGACTCAAGCTGATCCTGGTGACACACGGCCACGGCGATCATTACCTGGGGGCGCTGGGTCTGCAGCGGCTGACCGGAGCGAAGATCCATGCCGGCAAGGGGGACAGCCAGGTGCTGCGCGACGCGGGTCCGCGCGAGGCCGTCTTCTCCACGTTCCCCATGGAGGACGTCCCGATTCATTCGACTCCCGTGGACGTGGAACTGGTCGGCGGTGAGGTTATCACGCTGGGTGACGCGCGGCTGCATGTGATTGCGACGCCCGGACACACTCCGGGCAGCGTCTGTTACCTGCTGCAACGCAACGGACGAACCGCGCTGTTCAGCGGTGATACGATCATGTCGATCCCCGGCGACCTGGGGACGTACTCCACCTATCTCCCGCCACGTTACCGCGGAGACGCGAGCGACTATCTGGCGACGTTCCGTGAACTCGCACAACTCCCCCCACCCGACCTGCTCCTGCCCGGACATCCCCGTACCGACCTGGGGACGGTCAGCGCGCGCATCTCACCTCAGGAATGGTCGTCGCTGCTCGATCGGGGCATCCTGCAGATGGAACAGCTCACCGCACGTTACGCCGCCGACGGGCGCGATTTCCTGGACGGGAACCCGAAGGAACTGCTGCCCGGCCTGTATTATCTGGGCGATCTGCAGGGAGAGGCGGTGTACTGCTTCGCCCATCAATCATCGCTGGTCCTGATCGAGGCGCCTGGCGGACCGGAACTCCCGGGTTTTTTGAGTGAACGACTCGGAGTTTTCGGCCTGGACCTCAACCTGCTGCAGGCCGTCGTGCTGACGGGGAGCGACCCGAAGTCGATCGCGGGACTCGGTCCCCTGACAGAACAGACGGGCTGCCGGATCATCGCCGCGGCGGCTGACCAGGCCGAGGCGCGCCGACGGGCTCCGGGCTCATCGCTGCTGACCCCGGAAGAAGCGGCACAGGAGTTCGACTGGCTGCCGCTGAAGCCGGTCTCGATTGAGGGGCTTGGCCCGACCAGGACGGCCTGCGTTGTGGCATGGCAGGACCGGCAGGTCCTGCTGTCGGGTACGATCACGCTGAAGATTGCCGCGGAGGACATGCTCCAGCTGTCGTTGCTGCGGTTCGACCCGAGGGTCTATGAACCAACACTCCGGCGGCTGGAACAGACGGCGCCTGATCTCTGGTTGCCGGCGCATCCGGTGCATGGACAAAATGCCAATCTGTATGACCACGATTGGCGCGACGTCCTTCGGGAGCATCGCTCGTCGCTGGGACTGGGCGGCTGACGGACACGCTGGCCGAGGATGCCCATGAATTCCGCAGTCTCCGAACAACCAGCCGGACGAACGCCCGGTTCGCGGTGGGCCTGTTTCGCGATACTGCTGCTGGCGGCGTCTCTGCGGCTGTATCGGCTGGACCTGATCAGCGTCACGAACGAAACGGCCCTCCAACAACTGACAGCTTCGGCCGCCATGTCGCTGGAGGGCTGGAACTGGCCGCTCGCCGGCCCGCCCACGGAACCAGTCCGGAGTTCGGCATTCCTCGTCACAGGGATTGCACTGGCGAACCTGTCGTGGACGAGTCCCTTCGCGGGCAATGTGTTCGTGGTCGCACTGAACCTGTGCGCCGTGGCGATCCTCTATCGACTGTGCCTGAAGCAGTTCGGGTTCCATGCCGCATGGATCGCGGCTCTGCTTTATGCCGTGTCCCCCTGGGGGGTGCTGTACTCCCGGTATCTCCTGTCGTGCAGTTGTCTGGCGGTTTTCAGTGTGCTGCTCGTTGATCTTTCACTGCGCTGGCTCCAGGCACCGGGTCGCGGGTTGCTGGCAAGCATGGTCCTGCTCGCCTGCGCCATACCGCAAATCCACTACTCGGGCCTGTGGGTTCCGCTCTGGCTGACGGTCGTGCTGTTCCTCCGCCGGAAAGAGATCTCGTATCTCAGTCTGGCGGTGGGGGGTGGACTGGCCGCAGCCGCCTGGGCGCCCTGGGTTTCCTTTCATCACATGACTGGTTGGGCAGAGTTGACAGCATGGGGACAAGGACTCGCTCAGGCCCCCATGTCGTACGGACGCTCGCTCGTGGATTCGGTCGAGCACCTGATCTGGCAATTGCACTCGGCCGGCTTCGACCACTGGTTCGGCACAGGCGTCAGTCGGTCTCCGGAACTTTTTCCTGCCTGGCTGCGCTGGAGCGCGGGACTCTCGGCCCTGCTGCTGACTGCCGTGTGGCTCTGGTCGTTGATTCGGATTGTTGCCGCGTCGGGGGACCGCGCCTCACGCCTGCTGCTGTTATGGCTGGCCCTGCCGGTGCTCTGCGGGGCCTTCCTCCGCACCAGCACCAGTCCGGACAACATGCTGATCGCGTCTCCGATCGTGTTTGTCCTGATCGGGGGGGCCACCGCACGACTGCGGGACGCGCTGCCGCGCGCGCTGCGGATTGTCCCGCCGGCAGCCGTGCTGGCGATTGCCGTGACGCATGTCGCACTGGTTGCGCGCTGGGCGCAACTTGTCGATCGTGGCGCACTCCCCTCAACGGGACGATACCAGCTCTCCTGTCGCGAGCGGCAAGCGACCCTGCGGTCCGTCCTGGACGATTCGTTCGCCGCGCCGGCCAGGATCGTCGGACCAGCCGACGGCTGGTATCCCGCCTATGAGTACCTGCTGTTGTATGAGCCGCGGGTCGAGAACGACCGGCTCGAATCACGCGATGGCGTGTTCTGCTACTGGATCGACGAGGAGCCGATGACGGCGGGTACAATTGAGTCCGCGTGGAGCAATCACAAGGAGCGCCAGATCAATCCCGTGGTCTCTGAATCGCTACGAACGCCCCCCGACTGGGAAATCGAACGGCACTGGTCGATCGGCAAGTCGCAGATCTACCGGCTGCGCCTCGTGAGCAAGCAGTCGCTGCGCTGAGAGCAGTTGAACTGCCGGGTAAGCGGAGGAGGGACTTGTACCCCGACACGCGGAACATGATTGCTGCAGTGGCGGAGATCGTCTTCGGCAGATTCGCCTGACGGCGCTTGTGTGGAGGAAGCGAGATGCAAGAAACGCCTCAAGCGCGGAGGCGAGCGGCAACGCATCGTGCTCGACCACCTGCATCTGGCCTCGAACGATCACCGAAGCGGCGAACGGACATCTTGCGGCAACGTCGCCTCGGTCGAGGGGACGATCGTCCGCGACAACCGATTTCCGGAGAACGATAGGGGCTCCGTCGGATTCACCGTCGTCGACAACGGCGCGGAGGCCAACGATCCGCCCGATCTGCTGTTCCCCTGGCTGGAATTCAATTCCGACCAGCTGACAAAAATCGGCGGGCCTTACTCCGTCACCAGCAATTTCCCGTGCGCTAATCCGGATGTCCGACCTCGCGGAAGATCGTCCGCACTGAACGAACCCCGGCTGCGGAAAGGGCCAGACCCGCCGTCAGGTAGACGCCCACCACCCTCACGATGCCGACACCGTCCGGCGATTTCCTGATAGGCGGGCATCCGCCCGCGAGAAAAACCGCCCGCGCCGCAACGTAGTCCTGAGACGGGGGTTACAAATAGCGGAGGAGGGACTTGAACCCCCGACACGCGGATTATGATTCCGCTGCTCTAACCAACTGAGCTACTCCGCCAGCAGTGTCGAAGTCTATCAATTCCCGGCGTCGCGGCAAGCCGCAGAAGTCGTACCCGGCACGGTGGCTCTCTTGTTGAGTTCCGCTTCCCGCCGGAGGACTTCGGGGACGAGCAGGTCGTGCAGCACGCGATCGCCGTTCAGGACCGTGGTTCCGTCCGGCTTGCCGTCGTCCCGCCACTTCATGTGGTGA
>CAZWGW010000391.1:0-6881 GCA_964633565.1 uncultured Planctomycetaceae bacterium | reverse complement strand
CTCCGCGCACGCGCCGCTGTTGCTCACCGAATCCGCAGTGTGCGGCACGTCTCTTCGTAGCTGGCTTCGAGGTCGAGCGAAATGGCCCAGGCTTCCTTGAGCCAGACGGGGAGTGTGGGCAGGGCCTGGCCGATCTCCAGCGGGTGGTACCAGTTATCCATCATCCGCGTCCCCTCCGATCGCAGCCGGCGCCGACTTTTGCTCGGCGGCAACCTTGATCTCGTCCAGCGTTCCGAGATGCACTCCGGGCGCCGCGAAATACGGTTCCGGGAGGACCCTAACCAATGCCTGGACGATCATCGCCGGCCATCCGCGGAGAAGTTCGTCCCAGGCATGAACATCATCCAAGAGTGATCGAAAGTGATCGCGGAGCGGCATGATGCGTCCTTTCGCAGTCATTGTGGCTCGCGGTGTGACCGGGCTCATCACCAGGAGATCAAAATGACCATGACCGAACTGACTCGACTTCGCGCGCGTTGGACGCGGGCACCCCGAACACCGGGGCCGCCGTGTCCAGAGGCGCCGCACGACGGACGATGGGTGCGGAGTGCGCTAGGTCATCTCGACGAAAACCTTCGGCCGTGAGAGCTACGTCGACCCGCTCATGTTTTTTGGCGCACTTTGGATCGCAATTTAGTGGACCTTGGATGCTTCCATCCCGCCCCGGCATCGTCGCATCCCCGATGATGCGAAGCGCAGACCACCGGACCGGCTGCGAGTCCCCATCGGACGGCCGGACCTGCCGCACCGCCGGGTCGGTGTCACAACGCCGCCCACACGATCCCCACGCAGCGCGCGACAACCTCAGCGGCCGGTCCCAGCGCCTGTCCTGATTCGGCGGAGACCAGTCCGCGCGCCGCCACTTGAGCCAGTTGCAGGCGGCCACGTTGCCGCGCGATGACGTATGCGCCGGGTGGCGGCGGCTCTGCCGGTGATTGGCTGACGAGCAGCAGGTCTCCGCCGCGGATCCGTCCGGACTGATCGCCGCGCGCCGCGCGCAAAACGTATGGCTGCGTGGCCGCGCCGGCTGCAGCCGCCGGGCGACCTGTGAGTTCGACGACAGCACCGTCCCACGCAGGCGCCTGTCGCGGCTCGCCGATGAACGGCAGCGAGAGGACCGGCAGCAACAGGGCGGCGGCCTTGCTCGACGGAGCACCGATTTTCACCTGCTGCATGTCCCCCTCGCCGGTCAGCAGCCACTGTGGGCTGACTCCGTAAACCCGCCCGAACGAATGGGCGAACCATTCCTGCACTTCGCGATGCCCATTCTTAAGGTCCGAAACGTAATTTCCGGGGAGGCCCAGGTCGGCGGCAATCCGCCGCTGCGACAAACCCCGCTCCGCGAGTTGGCCCAGGAGTTGGTTCAGCCGTTCCCGGCGGGCGTCAGCTGCGTCATCGAACATCGGTCGCTCCGCTCGGTGCATCGGGCAGCCCCTTGACGGCGGATCAGACTCGCCATACGATTAGGGTACTCTGCAGTGTACCCCAACCGAAATACGCATGGAAGCGCCGCTGCACTTGTTTGACGACCCCCTCCGCCCCCCCGACTGGCGGTGGCGCGCCGCCCGCGCATGGGTCGACATGGAGCGGAACGGAGACCGCAGTTCCGCAGATCCATCCTATTTGGATGGGGCCATCCGGCTGGCAGTCCGATTCCTGCGTGAACGGCGACGCGGCCGCTCCCCTGCCCAGCGCGCGCGAGCTGGGGCGCGAATGCCGGTGATGGGCACAGTTTACAACATCGCGACGGCAGAGCCGCACCTGCGCGAAGCGATCGAGGTCCGCATGCTGGCAAGCCAGGCGGAGACAGTCATCGCTGCGACCAGCGGCGTCGATGTCCGCAGCGTGTACCTGTTCGGCGCGCTGTTTTTTGATATTTCGGACCGGCTGAACTGCATCGACTTCATCTGCAGTCGAGTACTCGTTCGTCCCGTGCACGACGACCCCGCGGCGCAGCGCGGCTCGGCAATCCGGATGCTGGCCTGGGCCGGCGGACCGTCCATTGCCGATCAGCTGTTGAGCGGCGGCGCACCGCTGTGGCCCACAGAGACCACGGGACGGCCGGCCGATCCGCACTGCTTTTTGGCCGAGGCAGCGCTCGCAATTCACAAGCAGAATCTGGTGCTCGCGCAGGTATTGCAGCGGCTGGGGCCGGATGAGGTTCGGCAGCTGACCCGCTTGTATGCCGAGACGGAAATCGGACGTGCCACTCCGACGGAGCTTGATCCCGCGAGGAAGGCGCTCAACGCCCTGTTCCAATCCCTGCGGGTGTTCGCGCCGTCGGAGTTCGATTCGCCGCCACCTGGTAAGCCGGAGTCCGAGTCGGCGAAATACCGCAAAACAAGTGTCGAGCCGCGCGCTGCCGAATATTGGAAGCTGGCCCGCGGTGAACCGGTGCCCGAACTCGAAGGGAAGATCGAACGCGCGCTGCAGGACAGGACGGAACGGGATGCAGAGCAGGTCAAAGCCCATCAACGCTGACGCGCTTGGTGCACCGGGCATCCCGCGGCGCTGCGGTGCCACAGGGGCACCGGTTACCGCCCAGCGCAATCGGCAACCCACGGAACGATGCCGGGAGGCACACGGATGACGACCCCCGAATCCGCAGCACGGCAGGCGCTCTTCGATGTCTGCCCCCGCTTGCAGCTCCCGGCACCGTGGACGTTTGTCGCGCCCGACGACGACATCCGGGGCCCGGTCCGGGCGCCAGGCCGCATCCTGCCCGTGCTGCGGGAGCAGTTCGACGACGAGACGCTGCTCCGCGCCGGAATTCTCGACGTGCACCCGACGCGCGGTCCGCAACTGTCCGCGACTCTCCGGAACCGCCACGGCGTGCAGATCGCGCTGCGGACGGAGCCGGGAGAGGCGCCGTTCGACCTGCTGACCACCCGGGGACTGCTCGCGGGCGGAGGGGACCCGGTGCTCCGCGCGCTGGATGACGCGCGAACGCGCCGCCGTGCCTTTTACTGCGACGGGGTCATCGCCTGCGGCACGATCGCCGAAGTCGCCCTGCTGGACAGTCTGGGACTGCCGGCCACGCTGGGCTGTCAGCTTTCCCAATTGTCACTTGCGGCGTTCCAGGAACTTGACCGGCGATATGGTGAGGGAGTTCCCACCTTCATAATCGATCTCGCGGCTGAGGAGCCGGAGGCAAGTATCCCGGGCGAAAACTGCGACCTGGACTCATCCGAAAGCATGGCCGATGCGGTGACCGACGAGACGCCGCCGTTGGACGTGTTCGCATCGCCGCCGCTGCTGATCCTGTGCGACTGGGATGTACGTCAGCGGGGCGCGGAGCCCCAGCCGTGGGTGCGGCAGGTGGCGGCCCGCGTGGCGGAGCTCCGGCGGCAGGGTGGACTCACGCTGGCCGGTATCGCCGTCTGGCGATCCACGCCGGCAGCACTCGAGCGATTGAACTTCGCCGTCTGCGCTCGCGATGCGGTCCTGGTGCGGCGGGTCCTGTTGGACAGTCTGGAGTCGGTTGCCGACGTCGAGGTCGTACTCGGTCCCGAGGGGCCCCCTGCCCCCGGCGGGTCGACGGACACAACTGCCTCCGCGACACTGTACCCGGTGCTGCCGGAGGACGAGTTCGGGCTGGCTGGCGATGTGCACGAGATCGAAGCCCGGCTGCTGGAGGCGGAACTCGCGACCGAGGAACTCCTGATTCGGCCCCTGCTGGACTTCGCGATGGGGCAGCGGAACATCGTCGTCCGGAACATGCTCGCGCAACTGGCCGGCGTCGCACGGCTCGCGCATCGCCTCGGTCTGGTCCTGCAGACGCGGGAGAGTCGCGCGCTGCCAGGACAGGCAGGCGGAGCCGCTGCCGATCCCAACTTGGTGCGGTACCTCGCCATCATCGATCGTTTTGGCCGTCTGGCGTCGGAGGTCCGCGCATGGTTGCGTTGACGCCATTGACGACCGACGAACTGCAGCAGCAGGCACGTGCCGTGCTGGAGCGACTGGGCATGGGGCTAGTCGACCTACAGGCGCTTCGCGCGCAGGGTTTTGTGGCGGCCGAATACCGCCAGCGGGGCGGTCGCCGCAGTGGCCCGTATCATCGTCTCCACTGGCGCGTGGCGGGCCGTCAGCGCATCGCGTACCTCGGGCGTAATCCCCTTCTGGCCGAACACGTGCAGGCGGCCCTTGCCGTCTGGCAGGCGCCGCGAAACGAACAGCGGGCGTCGGCCGCGCTGCTGCGCGCCGCGCGCCGGGCCCTCCGCGCGGCCAAAGCCGTCGCAGCGCCCCAACTGGCCCGCGAGGCCCGCTACTTTCATGGTTACTCGGTGCGCCGCCGCCGTCGCCACGCCGGCGATCAGGGCGACGGCGTTTCGACGATCGAAACAGACGGGGCACGCGAAGGTCCGCAGTTGTGATCGTTAAGCAGTCCCTTCCAGGAGGTAAATAATGAACCCCGACCCCAGAACTCCGGCCGAGCCGGCAACCGAAGCGGCCGCGCCCGATCCGACCCAGCAGCGGCGTCAGGTGATCGGCGCCTATCGCAGCGCGGGTCTCCAGATGCAAGACCCGCTGGCCGCCAACCTGGCCGTCATCAACAGCGATCTCATGGTCGTCGCCGCCGAGACTGTCACACCCGTCATGGAGCTCCTGCAGCGGGCGCGGCAGGACGGCGTCGCGCTCGCGGACTGCGAGCGCTGGGCGACGCTGCATCTGCGGTTCGTCAAGCAGATCGACCGCCTCGCGCAAATCTCCCAGAAACTGGAGGCATCGGAACGCTGAATGGAAATCGTCATCTCCGCGGTCGGCTCGCGAAGCGAAAAACCTGCGTTTTGATACCCAACGCCGCGCACGACTGTCGGACCGCGATCGTCTCAAGCGGGCCTGGTTCAAGACGGGTCGGTTCGCAGACCGGTGATTGTGAGCCGGAACACAACACGACAAATCACGACGGATCACGGGCCGCAGGGCGGCAGGCGCCGCCGCCGCCGCACGAGGTCGCGCGGCGGACACCGGTCTTTGGCAACTGAATCAGTAACAGAGTCCCGCCGGACGCCGGCTGCGGAACGGCCCCGGCTGGTGCGTGCCATCGCGCGCACCAGCCGGGCGTCGGCAGTGCCGGGTTTGATGCGAACCGCTCGGCAATGACGTCCGGGCGGAACGTCTCTCGGCAAACGCACTGAACGGCAAGGCCGTGCACCATACCGGTCAGAGCGGCTTGTCGCGGGAGTACCGCAGCCTGCGGCCCTGCGTGCCAAGGGAGTCGATGAGCTGCAGAATTGTCTGGGCTGTCGATTGAGCAATTGAAACGTGAACCAGGTGTCCGCCGGAATCTTTGCCAGAAATGACGTATCAGGATCGCCGGCAGAGTCCATGATCGGAGACCTGTCCGGATGAGATTTGCGCAGTGGGATCTCTTCCAGCACTGCCATTCGTTCATCACGACTGACCGTCCACCCGAGCTTCATTTTGTGCGTCGCTGCCCGCGGCGTCGGACGCTGCACAAGTATGCGGATCGCATGAATGTCGGCGTCGCGATACTCTCCCACGTCGCCGCCCTGACCCCATTTCGTCGTCGTATTGCCGACGAAACTCTTCGTCTCGCGCGCGTAGACCCCGGATGTCCCGACAAATCCAAACGGCTCAGCCGTTTCCGACGGCAGCCACTCATGCTGCTCCGGCTCGTCAATGCCGTACATGTCGCGGTACCGTACGAGCGGCTTGGGTTGCATTTCGAGGTATCGCGGATGATCGAACGCCACTTTCAGGCTCCCCGCCGACTGCGACACCTGGCCGGTCGGCAGGAACACGACTGAAGCGGTGTCGATTTTGACTGGTTTGGTGCTCGTGAAGTGGACCAGCGTCAGCAGCAACCCTCCAGGAGCGCCGGCGGGATACCCGACGCGAAATGGTGGTCCGTCATCCCGGTGCGTCGACCACGGCGTCAGTGATCGCGTGGCAGGCTGAAACGGCACTGATTCCGGCTGGAATGGAAAACGGCCCGACCCCTTCGCGTCACCGATCGGCGGATTGAGTTTTCCGTCAGGGTGTCCGAATCCGGCTCCCGGTTGAAAATCGTACAGTGTCCGCGCCCTCGGTTTCGACATCGACGCCGCCACCGGCAACTGACGTATGTGGCTGCCGTTGCGATCGCGTCGCTCTTACCCGCGCTGATGTTGTGCGCTGAATTGAAGCCGTCCCGCCATCGCGTCGTCTCCGTGATGACGCGAAACCTGTACGTTGGCGCGGACCTGACGCTGGTCACACTGCAGTCGACGCCCGCCAACGTCGAAGCGCTGTTCGGCACTCTCGAACAGACCGACTTTCCCGCGCGGGCTGCAACGAGGCCGTGCTGGCACTTCGTCGCCTGTTTCTGCGAGGTCGCTCCACAGGGTCACCGCGGGTCTGCTCTTCACCTCTGTAACCCCATTGGGACGCTACAGTACAATCGAGGGGCGCACCGTCTGGCCCCGCGTTCAGCCGTTTCTCGGGCTTTCAGCCTGAGAGCGGGGTGGCCAGGGGAAGAAGGGACTTGTTCGCGCCTGATAAGCGGCATAGTCGGGACGCCTGTCCGTGATGGTCTTTTCCAGCAGTGTCACGCCGGAGACTTTCAGCAGCAGCACCGTCATCAACAGCGGGCTGCCAATCGTCCACCCGGCGCCGCCGGCGACCGCGATCACATACAGGCCCCACCAGATGCAGAAGTCTCCGAAGTAGTTGGGGTGACGAGTGAACCGCCACAGCCCACGATCCAGGACTCGACCTGCGTTGTTCGTGTCGGCACGGAATCGGGCCAATTGCCAGTCCCCGATCGCTTCGAACAGCATGCCGATGCCCCAGAGGGCGACCCCAATCACGTCCCACCAGCCAGGTTCCTCGGGCGATCTATTCACGGCGGCGAATTGCAGCGGTAACGAGACAAGCCA
>CAZWGW010000390.1:0-6886 GCA_964633565.1 uncultured Planctomycetaceae bacterium | reverse complement strand
GAATTCGACGGCAAATGCCAACTGCTCGAAGTTTGTATCAAAGTACTGGTCGCCACCGACCGGCAAGCTCACAGGATACCGTCCCGAGCGATTGATCGGGTCCGCCAGTTTGCCGATGCGTCCGACGCCATCCAGCGTCGCCGTGATCGGCAATGACCCCGTTTCCGGGGAGATGCGATCAAACCTCAGGTCCAGTGACAGGGCAATCCCGGTCAGCATGAACGGATCCACGCCGGAGAACCCCGATGCAACCCCGCGGTCCTTCAGTTCAAAGTCCTCCACGCCGATGTCGGCGTCCGGCCCCAGGCTGGCGATGAAGCTGTTGTAGCCGGCCATCGAGTTGGTCGGCGTGGCACGGCCTGTATCCATGGCGCCGAAGGCCGGCGCCAGGTCGTGATCGATCTTCCCGTTCATTCCGGCGTCGGTGTAAAACAGCATCAATCCGGCGTGCGCCGGCGCAGCGGCGCCGGTCGCGCAAGCCAGTCCCACCAGCATCAGCAGTTGTCGAAATCGCATACCTGACCCAGCCTGCCTGAATGTCCTCGGAACGGCACACCTCGACGCGCGCAACCATTGTCTCAGGGACATCCGGCAAACGGCGTGCCGCCGCATTCGGGCCGAGGTTGTCGGGGCGCAGAGTGCCGTCCTGAACAGCGAATTTGACAAGTTGTTTGAACAAACTGTTCAATCGCGACCGGTCCACAGCGCTCCCCGCGGGCAATCCGGCGCTCACGCCCGGAAACACTCGCTCCGTGCAGTCACAGCGGCGCGGCAATTGGCGGGAATTGGCCCCGAACAGCAGCCGTCTACGCCTCGCGGGCGGACGACCCCGGGCGCGCATCCAGGTCGAGCGCAGCCATCTCGGCGGGAGGCTGTTCGGCCGCCGGCTGCCGCAGCCAGTCCTCGACCTCGGCCTCATTCACGGTGGCGCGGGCACGAGTGCTCACAGTCGACGTCCGCGTGAAGCGGAACCAGACCCACCCCCCCAGGCACAGCAGCAGCGCAATCGTCGGCAGCCAGATCCAGGCGGAACCGCCGGTCGCCGACGAGGACTGCCCGTCACCGGTCCGCCCGACGTTGATCATCCGGCCCAGGAAGACAGGTGACGGGCGACGCTTGTCGCTCGCTGAGACATAAGTCATGTTTTTCAGATAGTACCCGGCAAACACGCCCTCCTCACGCGCGGACCCGTTGTCACCGATCGTCCAGCCGGCGGGGAGTTCCAGACAGACCGTGATGATCGGAAACGTCTTCGATTGGTCAGTCCAGCCAGAGCATTGATACAGCTTCTCGATTCCCAGGGAGTTCGCGGGAGCGTCGAATTCTTCGATCTGCCGCACGTGCAGCCGCAGGCGGATCAGCTTGCCGCGGTATTTCTCCGGCTGTTCCCAGAGTTGTGTATAGGAAACCCTCGGATCGGCGCGTGTATTGAGTTGCTGAAACGACTGGGCGCGAGCCCAGCGCAGCAGCGTCCAATAGGCCGGCATCTCCAGCACTTCCAGCGGCTGGCGGTCGTTGATCACCTGGAACAACTCCGCCGCCTCGGCGGCTTCCGCCGGGTCCTCGTCGGTCGGTCCGGGGACAATCTCTTCCGGCTGATTCGCGGCCGGCGCAGTCGCCGCCGCAGCGCCCTGGGCGGCCGCGGCGTCGGACGCGAGCCACTGCCACATCGCCGGGTCTTTGGCATTCGAGTAGATGAGGCCCAGGATCAGCAGGGCCATGATCATGCTCGGCAGCCGGAACCCCAGCCCGTTGGAGAACGCGCCGCGCGCGAACCGGCGTCTGTCACGTCGCATGGGGCACCTCAGGGGGGCGGGTTGCCGGGGGGCATCTCGGCGAAACTGAGCTTGGAGAGCGGCTGGCCGTCGGGCATTTTCTGTTTCAGGCACACATCCACGATCTTCATCAGCTCGTCGAAACGCAGGCCCGGGTCGACGGAGACGACCACCTGGTCGTATGGCTCGCTTTGTGAACTGAAGATGTCCCGCAGACGGCCGTCGAGGTACCGGAGGTTGGCTTCACTGGCCGGGCCGGTGAAGGCCATGCCGCCGAAGTCGAGCTGCACTCCGGCCACATACCCTTCGCCATCCGCGCGGACGCCGACCATGAACGAAGTGTCGACGGTCTCCTGACCCGGCCCCTCCGGCGGCTGTCCCGCCTCGACGGGGCGTGCGACGGCCCGCGGCGGCGGCAGGTTGAGGGCCAGTTCCCCTTCGACCGGCGACGGGCGGAACGTGAGGATGAAGAACGCCAGCAACTGGAAGGCCATGTCGAGCATGGCCGCCAGGTTGAGTTCCACCTCGTGCTTGGCCCGGCCGCGGTGACGTCGGCGGCGCATGTCAGCCTTCCTTTACTCGGTTCATGGCACGCAGCGAGAACTTGAGGTAACCCTGCTGCTGGCAGGCTGTGATCACGGCATTCAGCTTGGTGAACGGCGTCTGCTCGTCCGCCCGGATCACGACGGTCGTCGGCAGTTCGTCACCGGGCTGGTAGGCCTTGCCCGCCTTGGCGAGTTGCTTCACGTCCGCTTCGGCCTCGCGCGCAATGAACGCCTCGATCTCCCGCGGGTCGGAATACACCTTGCCGTAACTCCGCAGGAACCCGTCGTGGTCGATATTGAGGACCAGCAGCCCCTCCTGCCCCTGCGTATCGAGCGGGCGCGCCGACCCGAGCACGGGCAACTGCAGCGTGAGGTCCAGCGCCGCTCCCTTGAAGTTGATCACCAGCATGAAAAACGTGATCAACTGGAACACCATGTCGAGGATGGGCGTGAGGTTCGGCTCCACCTTCGAGTCGTGCATCAACGATCCGGACATGACACGCTCCGGGGTTAAATCGTAGTCGTCACGCTCCGCGTGACGACACCATCACGCGGAGCGTCATGTCAACTCAGGCCGGCGCGGCCGGGGCCGTCGAGACCGGCGCCGGTCCCGGCTTGCTGCGCATCGTGGCGTTCACGCGGCGGATGAACTCGTCGGCGAACAGGATCGCTTCCGTGCTGAGCGACGAGATCCGGTTCCGGAACAGGGCGAAGAAGTAGATCGCCGGCACCGACAGGCCGACCCCCTCGAACGTCAGCACGAGCGCTTCGGAAATGCCCTTGGCCACTTCGCCGGCGTCCATCTGCGTGCCGGAGATCGCAATCACGCTGAAGCTGGAGATCATCCCTTTCAGGGTGCCGAGCAGCCCGATCATCGGCCCGAGCGTGCCGATGACCGCCAGCATGCTGATCTTCTTTTCCATCTCGACGACCTGGGCGTCCCCCACGCGTTCGATGGCGTCGCGCGCCTCGGGCAGGCCGTGCTGCAGTTCGGCCAGCCCCGCGGCCACGACCGCGCTGAAGAACGACGAGTCCCCCTTGACGGTCTTGTACACGGCGGGCAGGTCCCGCGTCTTGAGCTGGTTTTCGCACTCCTGCACGATGCTCTCCGGCAGCGTTACTTCCGGCCGCAGTTCGATGAACATCTTGACGACGGTGGCCACGAAGTAGAACGACAGGATCAGCAGGATCAGGCCGATCCAGCCCGACGTCTCGATGAGCCACATCAGGACGCTGGGCTGGTCCTTCTGGGCCGGTGGCTGTGCACCGGCTCCGGCGTCGGGCGCCGGGGTCCCTTCGGCGGCTGGCGCGGTCCCCTCCCCTGCCGCCGGTGCGCCTCCTTCCTGGGCCACGCCGGGCCGCACCAGGGCCAAGGTCATGGCGAACGTGGCGACGACGAGGATCCAAGTCCCGAGCGGACGAACGGCGACCTGGGGTCGAAACATTGTGTTCCTCGAGTGGGACGGGACCAACGGTAGGGGTGTCAGGTCGGCGACAACCACGGACGATCCGGGCGCGGCAGGATTTCGGTCCCGGGGTTGAACCGCGCCGCTCCCGAAGCGGCCGATGCAGGGCCGGGGACTGAAACCAGCGTCGGCGTCGTGGACGCACATCGCGTCCCGGGCAATGGGACGACAGGGCGTCGCAACGGGTCAACCGCTCGGAGCATTCCACGTTACCCAGTGCGGCCGGGCACGCCGGGTCTCAGATCGTACACAGCAATGTAGGACGCAATTTCGGTGGTGTCAACGTGTTGTTGCGATCCCCGGATCGCGTACGACGCGGTTGCGCAGCACGCCCAGTCGCTCCACTTCGAGTTCGACGACGTCGCCGGGCCTGAGCCACCGGTCCAGTTCCAGCCCGCACCCACCGGGGGCGGTCCCCGAGCCAATAAAGTCCCCGGGATGCAGGGTTTCACCCTGTGAAATGGCGGCAATGATCTCGGCAAAGCTGAACCGCATCTGATCGCTGTTCGCCTCCGACCACTGTTCGCCATTCACCCGCGCGCGCATTGGCAGTGCACAAGGGTCCGGGACCTCCTCGGGTGTGACCAGCCACGGGCCCAGCGCATTGCCTGTGTCAAAGTCCTTGCTTTTGGCAGGACCCAGCCGACCGGCCATTTCATAGAGTTGGAAGTCTCGGGCGCTGAAATCGTTGAAGATGGCATATCCGGCGATATGTCGCGCGGCGTCGCGTTCCGCGATGTCGCGTCCGCGCCTCCCGATGAACACTCCGAACTCCAGTTCGAAGTCGAGCTTTTCGGTGAACGCCGGCCAGACGACGTCGGACTCCGGGCCCACGACGCTGGCCGGGTTCCCTTTGTAGTAGATCGGCCGTTCGTACCACACGCGCGGCGGGCGCAGGAAACCGCGTCCCAGCAGCCGCGCGAGGAGGCGGTCGGCCGTCGCGGCCGGCCGGAACCGCCACTTGGCCACGGTCCGCATCGACTGGATCAGATGCTGCTCGAAGGCCATACAGTCGCGGATCGATCGCGGCCGCGGGACCGGAGCGAGCAATCGCACGTCGGACAGGGAGACCAGGACGTCTGGCGAATGTTGCGTGGCCGCGAACTCCAGCGCGCGTGCGGCGGCTTCTCGTGCGGCCTCCCCCGCATCCAGAAACGTCAGCATGTCGACGAAGTGCGATGCGTCGTCGCCAGACAGTTGTGCCGCGCTGCACAGATCAACCAGCGTCGCTCCATCCGGGAGCAGTGCACCGATGCGGGCCGCCGCCCCGCCCGCCATCGTGAATGTTGCGAGTTTCATGGCCGGTCACCCGTCGAGGAGCGCCACCACGCGCGCCGGTCCCCCCGACCCCCCTTTCACCTTGAGAGGAAACGCGCAGACGGTGAACCCGGTCGGAGGCAACTGGTCGAGGTGTGCGAGGCGTTCGATCTGGCAATACTCTCGGTCGACGCCGACATAGTGCGCCTCCCAGAACAGATCGCTCCGGCCGGTCGCCTTCGCCTCACGGGCCTGTGCCGCGAGGGGCCGGTCCCAACCCCAGGCGTCGATTCCCATCAGGCGAATCCCGCGGTCGATCAGCCAGCGGGTCGCCTCCGCGCTGACGCCCGGCCCGCGCGAGAAGTAGTCGCGCGTCCCCCACAACTGGTCGTTGCCGGTGCGCATCAGGACGATGTCGGCGGGCCGCAAGTTGTGGCCGGCATGCCTGAGCGCAGTTTCCACGTCCGCGGTTGAGGCCGCAGCCTCGGAATCCAGGTGCCGGATGTCGAGCACGACGCCGCGACCGTGAAAGTATTCGAGCGGCAGTTCATCGATCGTGCGGGCCTTCCGCCCGGCGCAGACAGGGGCATAGTGCCACGGGGCGTCGACGTGGGTCGTGCCGTGCGTCGAGAGCTTGAGGACGTCGTTCGACCAGCCGAGTCCCGTGCGGAGGTATTGCCGCCCCAGACCGAACAGCAGTCGGACGGCCAGCGCGCCAAAACGGTGGCTCTGATGCCGGACCCGCGTGCGGGACCACCACGGTGCAAACCGGCGGTCATCCTCGAGCGGCAGACTGAGATCGACGAATCGCATGGTGCCGCCGCCTTCAATGTCGCACCGTCCGGTTCATCAACACATTGGCCAGCAACTGCGAGCCGATGAACCCGAGCAGGAACAGCACGCCGGCTGCGTTGCCGAGCAGGTTCGACTCCGTTTCGCCGTTCACATCGTGGACATTCAGGCACCGGATGAGCGCCAGCAGCGCCAGACCGGCGGTGACAAGTCCCATCAGGATGCGCGACGTGCCGGCGGGGAGCAGATAGACGGCCGACAACGGGACCAGCAGCAGCCCGGCACGGATCGTCGCCTCCCACAGCCGCACGTCGCCCGTCGCGATCGCGGCCGCCAGGAATCCGAGCAACAACACCAGGCCCGCCCCCAGCAGGTTCGCGCCGCGCGTCTCATCGGTCGACAGCGCCAGCCGGCCGAAACGGCTCGTGCGCAGCAGCAGGCTGAACAGCGGCATCGCCAGCCACGTCATGATGGCAAATGCCACGTAGGTCCAGAACAGCGGCTGCAGTACCGGCGCCCAGGCGGGATACTGGTGGCTCAGGCCGTCGACGACGTTCGCCCCGAGCACTCCGCCGATGACGACGCCCCACCGCGCCCGCGGGCTGAGACGCATCATCCAGAAGATATACCCCAGAAACAGGCGATAGATGAAGTGCCGCGCCTTCATCGCCTGCACGATCCCCTGCCGCGCGTAGCCGAATTCCGGCTCCAGCCGCAGCGCCTCGCGAAAGTGGTGCATCGCGGCGTCCGGGTCGCCGTTCTCGAGCAGCGTCCAGCCGTGCGTGGCATGGCTGGCGGCGTTGTCCGGGTGCCGCCGCAGCGCCGATTCGACGGAGCGCGCCGCCTCCGTCCGGCGGCCGAGCCGCATCAGGCACTGCGCCCGCAGGTTGAGGCAGCCGGTGTCCTCCGGATCCACCGCCACCTGTTCGATCAGCGTGGCCACGAACGCATCGGTGGCGCCCGACTCGATCTCGAGGCGGATCACGTCGCTCCGGCGGCGGCGGCGCAGTTCCTCCTCGACGACCTCCAGGTACGACCGTCCGCCTTCATC
>CAZWGW010000389.1:0-6888 GCA_964633565.1 uncultured Planctomycetaceae bacterium | reverse complement strand
GGTGCGTGATCAGTCGCGGCGATACGTCGTCGAGAATTGACCGGATCCAGCAGTCGTCGAGAAGCCCGACGGCCGGGCCGCAGCGCGGCCGTTGCTGACTTTTACGAAGCAGTGCCGAAGCTCGTCACCCTCAATCTGGTAGATACCGAGGAACTCAATCGCGCGACCACCTCGCTCTGTGCCGTTCATCGTGATGTACGCCGGGTCGTGCGTCAGGTCCAGGCGAAAGGTGCCCCGCTCAACCTGAATCAGACCCATGCGATCACGATAGCGGATTTCAAAAGTATCGCCGGCAAACTTGACGGATTTCTCGTGCTCTGCAATCTGTTCCTGCGTCCAGACGCCTCCGGCGACTTCCTGGGCCACGGCTGTCCACGACCCCTGCAGGGCTGCTGCAGCGTCCGCCTCCTTGTTGGCGCTCCCGATCGGCCGAATCCGGATGTCCCGGAACTCGACGTCCGAATTCTGGTTCCGTAGGCAGATTTTCCCTGCCCTTTCAGGCGCTCCCCAGGCTTCATTAACGAGTACGTCGTTCATTCGAACCGAAATGCGATCCCCCTGGCAGGTAATCTCGCAGTTGTTCCATTGGCCGTCGTTGAAGACGACCGGCGGTGACATGGGCCCAAAGTTTCCGTTTCCCCGGTCCGGAGTGGCCCCACCGCGATGCTGCACCGATGTGTCGTACGTATAGAAGCCGCCCGTTCCCCGCTGATTGGCCGGGTCAGCTGATTTCATCAGGTCGATTTCAATTCCTTTCGGGTCAAAGTTGATTGAATTCAATCCGTCCGCCCGGACCACGATGCCGCTGCCATTGACGGCGACTGATCCGCCCGGTGTGAAGCGCCATTCCAGTGCCAACGTGAAGTCGTGGTAGGTCTGGTCGGACTCCAGCCAGTTCTGACCACCAGCCTGGGCGACGATCACCTGCCGGCCGCTGTCGGCCGTCCACGGCGTGACAGGCTGCGGGCCTTGGTTCCTGTGGACCGTCCAGCCGGTCAGGTCACGGCCGTTGAACAGGTCGGTCCAGCCGCTGCCCGGCGACGCGGAATCTGCGTGCAACGTGACGACGCCGGTCAGGTTGGGTGGCTTCTGCGCCGCATAGTTCTCGGCCGGGAACCAGTATTCTGTCGTGTACGATCCGTCGGCCCCCTTTGCCGTCCAGACTTCGGCGGGCGGTTTGCCGTTCCAGGTGCTGGGGTCATACGTCAACCGGAACTTCCCCGCCGCAAGCTTCTCGATGGTCCCGCGGCCTTCGGTCAGCGGCTGCGGACCCTTGCCGCTCCCCAAAATGTCGACCGTCTCACGTACAAATCGGTCCGCATCGATCCGATACGTGTAGAGCCATCCTTGGTCCTTGTTGAACAGCACGTCATATCGGCCGCTGGGAATATTGCCGGCTGCCACTACTGACGGCCGAGTGAGAATTTCGGCCGATCGCAGAAACATCGAGGTGGCTGACTCGGCGAGGTTGCCGGCGGCTTCCCGCTCGGCCCTCATCGCCTTGTACTCTGGATCATCGATTAACGCCTGCCTCGCCGACTTGAAAGAACCCTCGTCCTGATACTCCAGGATGTGGTATCGATTGCTTTCTGACAGCGTCTCGTCCGTCGCTGCAAAAGACGCATACGCTTTGATTCCGTGCCTGGCGAGCAGACGGACTCGATTCTGCTGGTGGGACTGGTCGTTCAGGTCCGGCACATTCTCTGCGGATGCCGAGGCGACTCGCAGTTCATAAACCTTGTCGCTGGAAACGGGTCCGGGGATGGGCGAGGAGTCGCCCAGCTTCAGAGATACCGATTCCGGCCGCCGGGCAGTGATTCGCCCCTCGGGCTCGGCTTCGGCGGCGAGGAGCTGCCGCCACTCCGGGTCATTCTGGAATGCCTGCCACGATCGGGTGGCCGCCTCCCGGCTTTCGTATCGGAGCAGAACGAGCAGCGTGTTTGACGCCTCCGGCTCCTCCGTCGGCGTCCAGTAGGCAACGCTGGTGATTCCATGTTTTTGAAACAGCGCCACGGTATGGTCGCGAAATCGTGCGATGAGCGCCTCGAAACGTCCCGGGAGGCAGGTGTAGGTGCGCAGCTCATAGACGGGTTCCTTTCCGGCTGCTTGCGAACTTTCCGGAGTCTGCACCTCCCACGATCCGATCGACTCCTCGCCGAACTTCGCCGCCAGCGTCTTGTCCAGCAGTTCGACCACGACGACAGGGTTCTCGCCATCTTTCAGCGTGAACTTGTCCGTCTCGAACTCCGAGCCGCCATAGGTGATCTTGAGCGTGTTTTCACCCGGCTCGACCTTGAACTCCTTGTTGGCGCTCTGGATGTTGAGCGTCCGGTTCTGGAACTCGACTTTCACGTCGGGGTTGCTGATCTGCACCCGCACGACAGCGTCCCCGGCCTTGAGATAGATCGTCACGGCCCACAGCGCCGTCGCAAAAGCGATGATCCCCACACCAATGCCGAGCCACGGAATCCAGCTCCCCTCACCGATCCGTCGGCCGTCCGGTGTGTAGCCCCCTGCTTTCCACAGCTTCCCTGTGCCATAGCGGCTCAGTTCTTCCTTGATCTGCAGCGCCTTGTGGTGCTTCGGTTTGAGTTTGAGCAGTGCGTCAGTCTTCTGCGCCAGCGCCGCGTTGTCGTTGACCCGTGCTGCCTCGTCGATCTCCGCCAGCAGAAAGGCGACTTCGTCGGCAAGTTGTCGCGCCCTCGCCAGGAGCGCCCTGACTTCCTCTGTCCGTTTCGTCTCCGGGACCTGCTGCAGCATCTGGACCACCTGTTCATAGTCGTGTTTGCGCATGCACTTCTGCGCCGCCTCGTACAGCGACGCCACATTGCTCGCCGTAATCGACACCGCAGCAGGAGCCTCCGCCCCCTTCTCGACCTTCGCCCCCTGCGCCGCTTGCGGTTTCGCCGGTCTCTCAACGGTGCGCACCGTCTCCTTCAGCGCCTCGCTCGGCGCTTCCTTCAGAATCCCCGCGATCGCCTCCGCGACGGCCTTCATCGACGGATACCGTTCCGACGCATTCTTGTGCATCATCCGCGCACACAGCGCCGCCACGCGCGGATCAATCCCCGCGCGCAGTTCCGCCACGGGCGTCGGCTCCTTCGTCAGAATGGCGCCGATCACCGCTGTCACCGATCCGCGGAACGGCAATTGTCCGGTCAGCAGTTCGTACAGGATCACACCCAGACTGTACTGGTCGGCTGCTGGACCAAGCTTGTCCGGCTCCCCCTCCACCTGTTCGGGTGACATATACGCCGGCGAGCCGACGATCATGCCACTTTGCGTCAACCGCGATGTCTCTTCGCGATGGACCTTCCGCGCCAGGCCGAAGTCCATCACGATCGGCTCCCCTTTGCCGTCGATCATGATGTTGCCGGGCTTGAGATCGCGGTGAATTATGTTGTGGTCGTGTGCTTCCTGCAGCGCCAGCGCCAGCTTGCGGACGGCGACGAGCGTCTGCCGTTCCGGCTGCAGCTTGTCGGGCCGGATGTAGGCCGAGAGGGGCCGGCCTTCAATATAGGCCATCGTGATGAAGTGCTTCCCGCCGATCTCGCCGACGTCATGCACCGGGCAGATGTGTGGATGCCGCAACGTCGCGGCCGACCGCGCCTCGCGATAGAACCGCTGCAGCAGTTCGCCCGTCTCATCCTCGTCAAAGCTGGGTGTCTTCAGTGCGACTTTCCGTTCGAGCTGCGTGTCCTCCGCGAGGTACACCATCCCCATGGCGCCACTGCCGAGCGGTTTCAGGATCTTGTAACGGCCGAACTGCGGCGGCAGGCCGAGTGACTGGGTCTCCTTGACATCCCCTTTGACGCGCTGCGGGATGAGCGTCTCCTGATCGCGCTCGGCGAGCGACCTTGTTGAGATACTCTGCGCCTCGGCATCTTGTCGCGCCGGAGACACCAGCCGCGCGAGTTCTTCCGACGTGGCAATGAACGAACTGAGTTCGTCGGCGATGTCGGCGTGGGCCGCGAGGAACTGCTGGCGATCGACCTGCTCGCCGCGGTCGGTCCGCTCCATGTATTCCGCCAGCGCCGCCTTGACGCGGGGATCATCCGGTTTGACGGCTTGACGTGCCTGGTCCATTCACAAAACTCCTGTGCACCCACTTGCCTCCTATACGACAAGCCCGAAGCAAGCGCCGACGAGGGTGGAATTCTGCAAAGAGTCTCAGAGACCGGGTGGCCCGCGGCGGAAGTAGACCCCGGCGATATGCTGCAACAGCGTACCACAAAACCGATTGGCGATCTGCCGACGCCCAGGGCAGCGCTGGTGCGGCAACATCGCTACCAACGGCGAGATGCCGCAACACAGTCGACCGTCGTCGGTCGGGGGAACGCTGCGTGGATTACCGCCCGGTCGGTGGCGCCTGGTTCCGCGTGATCCCTGCGATTGGCAATCGTGTGCTGGATGACGTCACCAGCATGACAACTCGTTCTGTGACAATGCGTTGCGTTACCTCACGAGAGTGGATCGACGGCCCCGACCGACCCGATTCTGATTTTCTTTGCGGAATTCCACGCTCCACGGAATGCAATTCGGGCTTGTTCCATTGAAGGCAAGCGGGTGCACGGGCGTAACAGCCCGAGAAGTCGGGCCGATCAAACCACCAGATGCGGCGCTATGACGACCGCCGGAGCGAAATTACCATGATGTCTTCCACAAATCCTGCGTCTGCTTACAGAGGTTCATCCCGCATGACTGTGAGGTACCATTTTCAGCGGCAGGGTCGGACCTACGGGCCGGTCAGTGGCACGCAACTCCGAGAACTTGTGGCGGGTGGCAATTTGAGTCGCGACGATCTGGTGCGTCGCGAGGACGCGCAGAACTGGACACCAGCCGGGACCATCCGGGGGTTGTTTGGCGAGGTGGCGCAAACTTCAAGCGAATTACTGCCGCCGGCGCCGGACCGGTTACCAGCCGGAGCGCGAGTGCCTGTCGCAGACGAAGGACGATCGCTTGAGCCGTCCCGGCCCGCTGTGTCCGGCTCATCCGCGCCGGATCTCTTGGCCGGGACGAACTGGCAGGCGAGATTGGCTCAATGGCGGCCGCTCGCCGAACACTACTCCCGGGAATATGAGCTGGGCATGCGCCAATTCTTGGCCGCTGTGACCGGTTCGACATGCCTTTTCCTCCTCATCCTGTCGACCTTCCTGACGTGGGAGGTGTGGGCGATGGAGGCCGGCGACGCCATGCCTGGTGTCGGCAACTCGGAATCATACTCGGGTTTGGACGTGCTCGAGGGAAAATTCGTGTGCCTGCTGGCCGTCATTGGCATCGGAACGTTCGGCGCGACGCTCGCTGTAAAGCGGCTGTTGCCGGCCAGCCTGCTTGTCGCGGCTGCCGTCGGCACCTGCTCCCTTCTCCTCACAATGTCGTACAAGCACCAGATCAATGAGTACGACGCCGAATCAGCACGACAGGCGCGAGTTGTCGGTGGGAACTTCGACGCGACGTTCGGCGCAGAAGAGGGTCGGGCAGCCAGCGAGCAGTTGATACCGCGTGAAACGGATGAAAGCGGTCTGGGACTCTATCTGGCAATCCTCGCCAGTCTGGTCATCGCATCGACGTTCATCTTCGCCGCATGGTTCAAGCCGATCACGCTGCCGTTCCTGCAGAAGGACGGCATCCATCCGCTCGCGAGAAGACACGGCGCGCTGATGCTGACACAGGCCGTTGCATTTCTTTTGGGATTGACGGACTTCGTAATGCAGTTCTGAAACCATCGTTTGACCTTCCGCATAATTTGCTTCGGAGAAATCGTCCGACGCGCGCAAGCCGATGGCGTGCTCGGTCCAGTTTCGCCCCCTTGCCATCCGCATTCTCGACCGGAATCAGCGCGGCCGGGTCCACTTCCAGTCCCCAGCAGCCGTCAGGCCGCCTCATTTCCGGCGCCGGAAATGACGCGCTCTCCGGTTGCCAGCGATGTGCAGCGTAGTCTCGGTACCGATGCCTTCCGACCGTTCCGGGCTAAAGTGAACGGGAGAGATTGATTCAGCGCCGCACGAAGAACGAGCTGCGCCCGGACACTCCCGTCCAGGCGCAGCCGATGTCCACACCGTCTCATGCCGCCAACACGTCAGGACTGGCATCCTGCAGATCAGCCGTGAAGAGGTGCCAACTGTCACACAGCTCGCGCCGCATCTGGGAGATCCTCCCCGGCGTGACCCCAAACCGTTGCGCGATGTCCCGCACCGCTTCACCCGCCGCCAGGAGCCACGCAATCCATCGGTCGCGCCGCGGCAGCGACGCCAGCCAGGACCAGAAGTCGATCCGCAGCATGGCGATGTCAGCCGGCGTGGCATGGCGGTCTTCAATGAGCAACTCGTCCCACTGGCCCTCCTGCTCGTTCCAGCGCTGGAGGCTCTGCATCGTCACGCCGGAGTGGCGGCGGCAGTAGTGCGACGTGACGTCGTTGCGATTCAGTCTTGCCGAAGTGCGGCGGCCCATTCGAAAACCCTTGATCGCAAAGTCGGCCAGGGGGGTGGCATAGGCCCGGTGCCCCTGACGCCGTCCGACCAGCCGGGCGAATGCGACAAACGCGCTCGCGACGATCTCCTGTTCGGCTTCCTCGCGCTCTGCTGCCGGAAGATGACGGAGGCGAAGCCGTGCATTCCGGCGAATCACCGGCATCATTCGGACGAAGGCGGCATTGCGAGCAGCGATCGTGGGATACGTGGAAGGGGGGAGTGACGCCTCTGTGGTCGGCCGGACTGCGGACATGATCATGGGACGATCTCCTCAATCAGGGACCGCCCCCAGTGCGGGAGCGGTCGTGAGCGGAACGACCGCCCCCGCAACGCGCGAGGGCCGGATGGAAAGGGAGACGAGGCGGGATAGCTGGGAAACTGCGCCCGAGATCAGCGGCGGGAGCCGTTACGGGTTTGT
>CAZWGW010000388.1:0-6888 GCA_964633565.1 uncultured Planctomycetaceae bacterium | reverse complement strand
TTGAGCGGGGCGACGACCGGCGCGTTCCAGATGTTCGCCACGCGGATCTGGACGACGGACACGGTGTCGTCGGGCAGCCAGGCCATCGGCGTCGGAGCGCCGAAGCCCAGCATGGGGAGATACGCGACCGCCAGGTATCCGCCCCCCCCGAGCAGGCCCAGTACGGCCACCACCACGAGCGCGATCAGCACCCCCTTCTTCGCGCCGCCGCTGCCGCGCGACTTCCGCTTCTTCTTCCCCTTCTTCGATCGCCCGGCGGACGAGCGGCCGGGCGGCGCATCGGCGTACGGATCGCCGCCGCCGTCCTCGTCGCCGCCATAGTCCTCGAACTCGTTCGCATCGGCGTCGATCAGTCCGGCGAACTCATCTTCCTCGGTCTCGGCGGCCGGAACGACAAACACCTGCTGGCACTTGGGACAGCGCGCCTTCTTGCCGATGGAGGCGGCGCTCTTCAGCTTGATGGCGGTCTGGCAGTGCGGACACGAGATGGACAGCGCAGGCATGAGAGGCGCCCTCCCGGAAGAATTGAGCGAAGTTCGGCTCGGACCAGTATCGTCCGTACGGACCTGTTCAGCGTACCGCCGCGACGCACCGAAGTAAACGGGCCGCCGCGGCAGTCGTAGCACGGATTTTCAATCCGTGCGTGTTTCAGGAATCACGACTTGGTGCAGGCACGGATTGGAAATCCATGCTACGGGCACCGGCAGGCGTGCTGGCCAGCACATGCCTGCCGCCGTTATTCTGGCGGGATGATCTGGTCCACCCTCCGCGGCCATTCCGCCCAGGTCGAGATGTTCCGCCGCGCCGTCCAGCGCGGGCGGACGGCGCACGCCTACGTCTTTGTCGGTCCCGAGGGGGTCGGCAAGCGCCTCGTGGCGCGGAACCTCGCGCAGTGCCTGTTCTGCGAACGCACCCCCGATGCACAGCTCGACGCCTGCGGCGAGTGCCCGGCCTGCAGGCAGGTCCGCGCGGGCACGCACCCGGACCTGCTCACCGTCGCCTGTCCGGAGGGGAAACGGGAACTCCCGATCGAACTGATCGCCGGCGCCAAGGAGAACCGCGGCCGCGAAGGGCTCTGCCGCGACCTGGCGCTGCGACCGATGTCGGCCACGCGGCGTATCGCGATCATCGACGACGCCGACAAAATGAACGAGGAGAGCGCCAACGCCCTGCTAAAGACGCTGGAAGAGCCTCCCTCCGGGTCGATCCTGCTCCTGATCAGCCCGAGCATCGACGCCCTGCTCCCCACGATCCGTTCCCGCTGCCAGCCGATCCACTTTAACGCGCTGTCCGAAGTGGACCTGGTGGAGTTGCTCGTGGAGCAGGGCCTCGAGACCGATCCCGTCGCCGCGCGGGGCGTGGCTGTGTTGAGCGAAGGGAGCCTCACGACGGCCCGGCAACTGCTCGACCCGGAACTGCGCAAGTTGCGGGACGCCGTCCACGAGCACCTGTCGGCGGCGGAGTTCCACAGCCTGGAGACGGCCGATGCGCTGGTCGCGCTGGTCGAGGAACTCGGCTCCGATACGGCCGCCCAGCGGCAGAACGCCGGCTGGCTGCTGCGGTTTGCCGTCTCGTACTACCGGGGCGTCCTGCAGCAGGTGGCGACGGCGGACGAAGCCGGACCGGGCGAAGCGGTCCGACGGTTCGTGGCCCGTTGCGGCGACCGGGTGGAGGCGGCCGAGCGGCTGTCGGCGATGCTGGACCGCTGTGTGCTGGCCGACCTGCACCTGCAGCAGATGATGCCGGTGCCGCTGTGCCTGGAGGGATTGTGCGACGACCTGTCGCGGATCGACCGGGGGGCGATGCCGCTGTGCGCGTGAGGCGTGGGAGCCGAGGATCGCCGTGCCATCACGCCCGTCAGTAACCGACCATCGTCGGTGACTCTATCGGCGGGGTAATCGCCTCCAGTCCCAGGCGCTGACGGCACTCATCGAGGATCTTCGCCGTCGCACTGGCCCCGACGCGCGTCACGCCCAGGGCGCGGATTTCCAGCAGCTTGTCCAGGTCGCGCACGCCGCCGGCCGCCTTGACCTGCGCGCGGCCGCGGACGTTGTCGACCATCAGCTTCAGGTCCTCCAGCGTCGCGCCGCCGGTGCCGTAGCCGGTGGAAGTCTTGACCCAGTCGGCCCCCAGGCTGCCGCAGACGCGGCAGAGCTGCACCTTCTGCTCGGTGTTGAGATAGCAGTTTTCGAAAATCACCTTCACCTTCTGGCCGGCCGCGTGGGCCACTTCGATGACGGCGGCGATGTCCTGCCGCACGTAGTCCCAGTTGCCGCTGAGCACCTGGCTGATGTTGACGACCATGTCGAGTTCCTGGCAGCCGTCGGCGAGTGCCCGCTCCGCCTCGGCCCGCTTGACGGCGGTGGTGTGGCCGCCGTGCGGGAAGCCGATCGTCGTGCTGGCTTGCACCGTTGAGCCGGCCAGCAGCGCCGCGCACCGCTTGAGGTAATACGGCATGATGCAGACGCTGGCGACGTCGTAGGCGAGCGCCAGTTGGATGCCGGCCTCCAGATCGCGCTGTGTCATGGTGGGGTTCAGCAGCGAGTGATCGATCATTTTCGCGATGTCGGGATAGGTGGCGGTCATCATGAATTCCTCCCGGCGAGCGGCGGACGTGAGTCCGCTGAATGGACGTGGTCTTCCTTCTCGGACTGCCCGCCAGCTTCCGCTTCCTGGGTGCAAGTTGCAAGAGTGCCAAACGGAAGTTTCGCGGGCAGGGCGATCCGAAGCGGAAGCTTGGGAACGAGACATCCCGATCAATTACATCGGCAACCCGCGCGCCGCCAGCGCCAGCGCCCCCATTACGCCGGCCCGTTCCCCCAGCAGCGACGGTTCGATCCGCACGTCGTCGGCCGGGAACATCCGCACGTCCTGCCGCACAACCTCGCGTACGCGGTCGAAGATCAGTTCCCCCATGTTGGCCACGCCGCCGCCGATGACAACCAGTTCCGGGTGCAGCACGGTGATGACGTTGGCCACCGCCAGCCCGAGAAACCCGGCCGCACGGAGGATCGCGTCGCGCACGTCGTCGTCCCCCTGCCGTGCGGCCTGGGCGATCTCCCGCGGCGTGATGCGGGTGATGTCCCCTTCGACCAGTTCGCCCAGCCGCGGGGCCAGGCCGATGCGCATCAGGCGGATCCCCTCGGAGATGATGGCCGGCGCGCCGACGACTGTCTCCAGACAGCCGCGGCTGCCGCAGCCGCAGGGGGGACCGTCCGGCAAGATCGTCATGTGTCCGAGTTCGCCTGCCGCGCCGAGCGGTCCGAGGCGAAGTTTGCCGTCGATCACGACCCCGCCGCCGACGCCGGTGCCGAGCGCGAAGAACGCCATCGTGCTGACGCCCCGGCCGTGACCGAAGACGAGTTCGCCGAGCGTGGCCGTGCGGACGTCGTTGAGGAGCTGCACGGGGCAGCCGATCTGCTCCCCCAGGATGCGGGCTGCCTCGACGTCGCGCCAGTGCCCGGGGAAATTCGGCAGGAACTTCGTGACGCCGGCTTTCAGATCGACCAGTCCCGGCACGCCCACGCCGAGCGATTTGGGCTTGCGACCGGATTTGCCCGCCATCTGGTTGACGGCGATGGCGATGCGGTTCAGGACGTCGTCCGGGCCGTTGTACGCCTTGGTCTCGACGCTCTGCTCGCTGACGACACGGCCATCGGCCATGCCCAGGGCGCACTTGATGGCGGTGCCTCCGAGGTCGACGCCGGCGAAGAGTTCGTCCATGGCGTACTTCTCAGTTCATCGTGTCGGAAACGACTGGGAGACGTCGCGGGCGCCATGAAGGACACGCACGATTTCAACGGCAATATCGTCCCCCACCAGCGGACGGTAATAGATCACGTATCGTCCGTGACTGAAGTCCCTCAACCCGCGCCGCAGGTCGTCGCGCGCCGTGCCGATCAGCGGCTGTCGTGCCAGCATATTGAATCTCGCGACAATCTCGCCAACGAGACGTGTCGCGGCCGCGGGATCGTCCGCCGCGATGTATTCCCAGATCAGGTCGAGGTCCGCCTCGGCAATCGGCGCAACGCGGTAACCTCCCGTCATTGTCCTCGATCCCGTTTCCGGGCGGTGCCTCGCTCAGCAATCGCGGCGACAAGCGCCTCCTGCGCGGCCGGTGAATCCACGACAGTTCCCTCGCCGCGGTCAAGCTGGTCGATGCCCACCTCAAGATCTGCGATCAATGCATCACGTTTTCGTTCCCGTGTCTGAAGGAGACGCAAGGCCTCGGATACCAACTCGCGTTCGGAGCGGAATTTGCCGCTGGCGACCTCACGGTGCACGAATTCCTTGAATTCCGGCTCAATCAGGCTCTGGATCATCGTTGGTTCCTTACTGCTTGATCATACTTTGCCTTGAAAACGATGTCGACAGGTGCCGCGCTATGCCGTAATCGCCTCCATTCGTGTGTGTCCTGAATTCGTGAGCCAACGTGAAATCCCACGAATTCAGGACACACACGAGTTCCGGTAAGCAAATCACATCACACCTTCGGCAGAAAGTTCCGCAAATACGTCGCGCTCTGTCGCAGCGACGCCTTCCGCAGTTCGAGCGATCCCTCAAACGCCCGGTCCTCGACCTCGACGCAGACTGCGCCCTGGTAGCCGGTGTCGGTCAGCACCGAGAAAAACTTCCCCCAGTCGACTTCCCCCATGCCCGGCAGCTTGGGGGTGTGGTACTCATTGGGGTGCGCCATGATCCCGACGTCGTTCAGCCGCTGGCGGTCGATCCGCACGTCCTTGGCGTGCAGGTGGAACAGTTTGTGCGCGAATTCGCGCAGCGGCTCGAGGTAGTCCATCTGCTGCCAGACCATGTGTGACGGGTCGTAGTTGAGGCCGAAGTGGTCGCTGGCGATCTCCTCGAACATCCGCCGCCAGATCTTCGGGGTCGTGGCCAGGTTCTTGCCGCCGGGCCATTCGTCCTTCGAGAACAGCATCGGGCAGTTCTCGATGCCGACCTGCACGCGATGCTCCTCGGCGAAGCGGATGATGGGCCTCCACGTCTCCAGG
The DNA here is from genome assembly GCA_964633565.1 of uncultured Planctomycetaceae bacterium. Taxonomy (GTDB): domain Bacteria; phylum Planctomycetota; class Planctomycetia; order Planctomycetales; family Planctomycetaceae; genus CAZWGW01. The sequence goes on along the minus strand of CAZWGW010000388.1, from coordinate 1,879 downwards.
AACCGCGGCCAGTTGTCGTCGACCGATTTCGTCCAGTCGCGGCCGACGAACGTGTTCATCCGGCCGATGCCGAGCTTCGCGGAGGCCGCAATCACCTTTCTGATGTGGTCGACGTATTTTGCGGCCTCGTCGCGGTCAGGCGCGAGCGGATTGGGATAGTACCCCAGCCCGCTGATGGCGACGCCTGTTGACCGGGCCAGTTCCAGCACGTCCCGCGCCTGGGCGTCTCCGAAGTTCATCACGTCGACGTGCGTCACGCCGGCATATCGCCGCTCCGCCTTGCTGACCGGCCAACACATGACTTCGACACAGTCGTAGCCGGTCTCCGCCGCGAAGCGGAGCACCTCCGCGAGCGACAGATCGGGGAGGATGGCGCTGACGAAACCAAGCTGCATGGTGTTACTCCTTGACGACCCAGACGTCGCCCCAGATCTTGAGAGCGTCGGCGACAGAAACCAGTCCGCCGACGGCCGAATACGGGGTGATGCCGAAATCGGTCTGCTTGATCGTGAAATTCCCCACCAGTCGGACCTTGCCGTCTTTCTCTTCTTCGACTTCGGCCACGACCTTGAGGGCGTTCTTCTTGCCGTGGAGCGAGAACTCACCGTCGAGTTGATACTGCGGATCGCCGTCGGTGCTCTTCGCGGCGAGCCGGGTCGCCGACTTGATGTCGAACGTGGCCGTGGGATAGGTCCGCACGTCGAGCGTGCTCTTGCCGGTCATCGTCGCCGTGACTTCGTCCTGTTCGGACTTCTTGATCGACCCGTCCAGAGAAACGTACTTGCGGGCGGCGTCCGTATCGGCGACGAACGTCGACATGTCGAACACGATCTTGCCGGCGTCCTGCGTCGCCCCCAGGCGGATCACTCCCTCCTTGATCCGGCCCTCGACGCCGTGCTTGTGGCCGAGCCGCCGCTTGTCGACGAGCACGTACGCCCGGCTGGCTGCGGTGTCGACGCCGCCCGGTCCCAGTGCGGCCTCGGCCGCGGGGTCGGCCGCCAGGACGACGTTCTCCGTCTCCGGGGCGGACGGCAGCTTCCACGCGGCGACCGCCAGCACGATGGCGGCCGCGAACAGCAGTGAACGTGATGAATGGATGCGTGACATGATTCACTCCTTTCGAAAGGCCCGGAACACAAACGCCGGTTCATCGCCGTTCGCGAGACCGGCCGCCCGCAGTTGCGCCGCTTGCTGCCGGTTGCGGCCCAGCCCAGCGCGGATTCCCGCCAGCATTTCGTCCGTGAGGTTGTCGCTGGGGTATTGCTTGATCAGCGCGGCAAGCTGGTAGTCTTCCGGTTCCGGGGGCGGCGCGGGGGGTTGTTCCTCCTGCGGTTTCGCCTCCGGAGCGGCCGGCGGTTTCTCGTCGGCTGCCGCAGCACCGGCTGCTCCGATCAAAGCAAGGCCCGTGCCGAGCGTGAAATGCCGGGCGAAATCCCGCCGTGTCACAGGGGCGTCGCTCACGATTCGTCCTCGGAAACCGGCTGTGAAATGGGGCAGCGGCCGCACCTACCGTTTATACTGACTGGAGCAACCGGTTGTCACCGCACCGGGCGGTACGCATGAGCGTTCGAATCGTGAAAAGTCTGTAAATCTGACACGCGCGTGGCCGGGGCTGGACATCGCGAGACAATCGCTGACGGCATCTGATGACTTCGAATCGGGAACGACGTGTGTGTGAAAAACGCGAAGCCCCGGCGCGCGCAATCCGCCGGGGCTTCGTCAGCCTGCTGATGCAATTTTGCGTTGTCTGCAACCGAAGCGGCAACGCACGTTCAATCCAGGTCGGGCAGCCCCGGCCACGCGTTGTGTAAACTGAAACAGACCACCATGTCCTGGCATCAGCACCACGTCACGCTCCCGGCCTTTCCCCGCGGGTTCC
>CAZWGW010000387.1:0-6889 GCA_964633565.1 uncultured Planctomycetaceae bacterium | reverse complement strand
GAAGTTCCGCGTGGCCAAGGTGGCGAAGGACGCGATCCTCGGCAAGAAGTAATCGGCGCGCCGTTCAGGCGCTTCGGTCGCGTCGGGTACGACACGAGGGCCGGCTCCCCGCAGGGGGCGCCGGCCCTCGGCATTTTAGAAGCGGCTCAGGGGACAGGCTCCGGCGTCGCCGGTGCCTGTCCCCTTGTCTGTTGCGGTGCCTGTCCCCGTTGTCTACTGTTGCCCGCTGTCTCTGTTCCGATACCGACTACGATGGAGCCGGTCCCCGCTCTGTGTGTGCGAACGAAGCACGAAGGGCGCGAGGGAACGAACCCATGAATAGTTGTAACAGGGACAGCCGCCGATCAGCATCGGGGCAGTTCCTAGTGGTGGGTGGGGCCGAGCCCGGTGCCGCCGAAACCGTCGTGGCCCACGAGGCGCAGGGCGTCGCCGTCGTGCACGAGTGAATCGTCGCTGGCGATTTTCTTGTTGATCGTGACCAGCACCTTTTTTTCGCGGATCAACTGCAGCAGATGCCGCAGCTGCCGGCCTTGTTTCTGAATCAGTTGGCGGACCGTCATCGGGGCGGCCATTTCGCAGGCGAGATCGCGCTCCCCGTCGGCCGTTTGAAGCTGTCCCATCAGCGAAATCGTCACCATCGTGGCTGCCGCTCCTTGCCGTTCATCCCGTTGACTCCACGCCGTCCGGCCCCCGATAATGCCCGCCCATGCCGTCGTTGGACGTTCAGAACCCCGGAATGCCGGACCTGCAATTCGTCTTGTTCGTGTCGGCCCTCTGCACCGCGCCGCTCGAATCGATCAACCTGACCGAGGAAACCCGGCGCCGCATCTTCGACAGCTGCTGGGCACTCGTCCGAACCGAACCGCCGCCGACCGATCCGAAGGCCCGGGTGCTCGATTTGCGCGAGGGTACCGAACTGACGCTCGATGCCTGCGTGTCCGCTATCCGGACGCTGCTCGCCGAAGCGGGGGTCTCAACGCTGGTCTGGGACCACCCGGTCAGCGATCCGAGCCATGAAAGCACACCGGCCGCCAAACCCTTGATCGATCGGTTGGGGCAATTGTACCCCGACAAACCGGACATCGTCGACCCTCCGGGTCGCGCTTCTTAGCCAGACGAGGACTGTTCATGCAGGTCACCACCATCGACATCCCCGGCGTGTTGGTCATCGAGCCGAAAGCCTTCCGCGACTCGCGCGGAGTCTTCGTCGAAACCTTTCACCAGCAGCGGTATGAAGAAGCCGGCCTCCGCGAGCGGTTCGTCCAGGACAACTACTCCCAGTCGGTGCGCGGCACCCTGCGCGGTCTGCATTATCAAGAGCCGCACGCCCAGGGCAAACTCGTGATGGTGCTGGAGGGTGCGGTCTACGACGTGGTGGTCGACATCCGCAAAGGATCCCCGACGTTCGGGCGCTGGCACGCACTCGAACTGTCCGCTCAGAACCTCACGCAGATGTACATCCCGCCCGGCTGCGCCCACGGATTTTGCGTGACCAGCGAGCGGGCGACGTTTCTCTACAAGTGCACGGATTTCTATTCGCCGAAAGACGAGAAGGGCATCCGCTGGAACGACCCGCGGTTGGGCATCGCCTGGCCGGTCGCCGCGCCGATCCTGTCGGGCAAGGACCAAGCCTACCGGACCTTGGCTGAAATGGACCACGAATTGCCCTCGTACCAGTTGGTCGGAGCCGATTGAGCGGTTGATCCCACGGGGACAGCTGGGCTATCTTATCGACGCATCCGGGAGCCCCGCTCCCACGACAGGCCGGTGTGACAGCCCACAGGAGGAGGACGGAATGGGGAAGAGTCTGAAGGGGACCAAGAGCCACGAAAATTTGAAACATGCCTTTGCCGGTGAATCGCAGGCCAACCGCCGCTATCTCTACTTCGCGCGGCGCGCCGACATCGAAGGGTATCCGGACGTCGGCGGCCTGTTCCGCGACACGTCCGAGGCCGAAACCGGCCATGCCTTCGGCCACCTGGACTTCCTGAAGGAAGTCGGCGATCCCGCCACCGGAGTGGCGATCGGCAACACGGAAGCGAATTTGAAAAGCGCCATCGAGGGTGAGACTTACGAATACACCCAGATGTATCCCGGCATGGCCAAAACCGCCCGCGACGAGGGGTTTGCCGAACTCGCCGAGTGGTTCGAGACGTTGGCGAAGGCCGAGCGCTCCCACGCCAACCGGTTCCAAAAGGGGCTCGACAGTTTGAAGAGCTAGATATCACCGTCGGCATTCAGCCGTCAGCTGTCAGCGCGAATGCCTGCTTCACCGCTGACAGCTGATCGCCGACTGCTTCCCGCCTGGTTTTCCATGAAAGGCCTCAGCCTCATCCAGCCGGTCAATCGCGCGCAGCTCGACAAAGAGACGCTGCGGATCTACGAGATCTGCGACGGCTGCCGGCGCTGCTTCAACCTCTGTCCCTCGTTCAACACGCTGCTCGACGGGATCGACCGGTACGAAGGCGAGGTGGCCAAACTCACCCAGGCGGACCACCGGAAGATCGTCGACGAATGTTACTATTGCAAACTCTGTTTCAATCACTGTCCCTACACGCCGCCGCACCAGTACCAGCTCGACTTTCCCCACCTGATGATTCTCTGGAAGAAGCGGCTGGCGGAGGAACGGGGCGTCAGCTGGCGAGATCGGCTGCTCATCAAAACCGACTTCATCGGCAAACTGGCGAGCGCCACGGCGCCGCTGACCAACTGGCTCCTGACCAACCGGCTCGTCCGGCGCCTGGGTGAAGCCCTGGGCGGCGTCCACCGCGACCGGCAGGTGCTCCGGTTCACCGGCGAAACCTTCCCGCGCTGGTTCAGCCGCCGGGCGCAGCCGGCGAAGCCCATTCAACCGACCCGCAAAGTGGCGCTCTTCTCCAGCTGTCTCGTGAACTATCAGGCCACCGACATCGGCAAGGCCACGGTGCAGGTGTTGGAGAAAAACGGCGCGCAGGTCGTCGTGCCGGAGCAGCGTTGCTGCGGCATGCCCAGCTTCGACATCGGCGACACCGACGCGATCCAACAGGCCGCCCGCGCCAACGTCGCCTCCCTGCATCCCTGGGTCGAGCAGGGGTATGATGTAGTGGTGCCGACCGCGAGCTGCAGTCTCATGCTGAAACGAGAATATCCGGAATTGGTCGGGGACGAGCGGACCAAACAAGTGGCCGAGCGGACCTACGACGTCTGCGAATATGTGATGAAAATGAAAAAAGACGGCCAGTTGTCATCCGAGTTCGTGAAGCGGCCCGGCAAGGTGGCCTATCAGATCCCCTGCCACCTGCGGGACCAGAACATCGGCTTCAAGTCCAAGGAGCTGCTGGAAGCGGCCGGCGCCCAGGTCGAGCTGATCGAAAAATGCTCCGGCCACGACGGGGCCTGGTCAGCCAAGACCGAGTTCTTCCCGCTCTCGATGACCATCGCGGCCAAAGCCGTCCGGGCCATCGAGCAGGCACCGGCCGACTTGATTGCGTCCGACTGCCCGCTGGCCGGGTTGCAGCTGGATCAGGCAGGGGCGTCGGCCCATGCGGGCGGCAAACAGACGTTGCATCCGATCCAGATCGTGCGCGACGCCTACGGGCTTTCGGCTGAGAGCTGACAGCTGATAGCTGATTGCTGACAACTAGAGATCGTGACGCGTGACGAGATAGGCAGGCAATGAACGCCATTACGATCGATCAAGTCCTGTCCATCGACGACTATGAACGAGAGCGGGAGGCCTTCCGCTCGCGGATCATCGCGCTCAAGCAGCGACGGCGCCTTTCGCTGGGTCCGCTGCTCACGCTGGTCTTCGAGAACCGCGACACGCTGCGGTTTCAGATCCAGGAGATGGTCCGAGTCGAGCGGATCGTCGATCCGGCCAAGGTGCAGGAGGAACTCGACGTCTACAACGCGCTCCTGCCCAGCTCCGGCGAACTGAGCGCCACGCTCTTGATCGAAATCACCGACGAGAGCCGGATGAAAGAATGGCTCGACCGGTTCATGGGGCTCGACCATGGGCAGACCCTGTCGATTCAAGCCGGCGGCGAACGGGTCTACGGCCTGTTTGAAGGCGGGCACAGCCACGAAACCAAGATCAGCGCCGTCCATTTCGTCCGCTTCACACCGACCGCCACGATGACGGGAGCCTTCGCCGATCTCCGCCAGCCGGTCACGCTGGCCGTCGATCACAACGGCTATCGGGAATCCGTTCCGGTGCCGGGCAGCCTGAGAGAAGAATGGCTCAAGGATTTGGCATGACACCGCCGGTCGTCCTGCTCAGCAAACGCATCGAGTTCGCCGCCGCCCACCGGTACATGAGGCCCGAATGGGACGAGGCGAAGAACCGCGCGGTGTTCGGGCCCTGTTTCAACCCGCCGGCCCACGGCCACAACTATCTGCTCGAAGTCACCGTCGCCGGCGAGGTCGACGAGAAGACCGGCATGGTGATCAACCTGTTCGACCTCAAGCGGGTGTTGCTGGCGGTCATCGAAGAATTCGACCACAAGAATCTCAACCTCGACATGGACCACTTCCGCGAGCGTATTCCCACCTCGGAGAACCTCGCGCGCGTGCTTTGGACGAGGCTCGCGGTGCAGCGGGACATCGGCACCGTGCACGGCATCCGGCTCTACGAAGATGAAGATCTCTATGCCGACGTGACGGCCGAAGGGGGGCTCGACGTCGCGAGTGTCACGAGGCGGTACTCCTTCACCGCTATCCAAGAAGACAACCAAGGACGCGACTGGGATTGTTTTCTCACCGTCCATGGCCCGATCGATCCCGTCACCGGCATGGTGACCGACATCGGCGCGTTGAACCGTCTGGTGCAAGACACGATCCTCAAACCCTTCGACCGGCAGGACTTGCGCGAGGTGCTCGGGACGCAGCGCGTGCGCGGCGAACAGCTGGCCGAACGGATCTGGCGATCGGTACAGCCCGGCATTACACAGGGACGGCTCACCAACGTGCGGCTCGTCCAATCGCGCGACCTTTCATTCGACTACGCGGAATAGACCGTGATCCTGCGCAATCCAGGCAGTAGGGTGCAGAAGGCGGGGCGATGACACGCACCACGGCTGTTCTGATGGCTCTCGGACTGTGCGGAATCCTTGCCCCTCCCGCCTCAGCCGACCAAGACGAAGAGGCGATCAAAGCCGTCATCATCGGAGCCGCCCAGGCCGCCAGCGAGTTCTCCCGCACCAGAGATCCCCAATCGGTGCTCAAGGCCTATGCGGCGGACTATGTCGGCATTCAGGACGGAGACAGGGAAACCAGAGCCACGATCGAACAGTGGCTGAGCGAGTATGGCGCCGAACTGGACAAGGGGAATCCCACGCGGTTTCTCGGCGAGGTGTTCGGTCTCCAGGTGAGGATCGTTGGGCCGATCGCCTGGGCCACCTACGACTACCGGTTCACACTCGTCGCCGACGGCGAGAGCCGCGCCGAGGACCGCGGCCTCTGTACCAGCCTGCTCGAACAACACGGGGAGCGCTGGCTCATCCACCACGAACATTGTTCCAAAACCAAACCGACCGAGCGCTGAAGTTCACGAGCCGGTCTCACACGCGCGTGCAAAGGGGGGTCATCATGTCGCATCGTCATGTCCTGGTGGTTTCGTGCCTGGCAGCCTCACTCGTCGGTGGAATCGTCGGCAGCCTGGTGACCTCCGCCCGTCCGGTGACGGCCGGGGAGCCGGCGCCGGCGTCGCTCACGGCGAGTGAATTTCGGTTGGTCGATCGCGCCGGGCAGGTCCGTGCGCTCTTGGCCTTTACGACCGACGGCCAGCCCTATTTGGGGATCAAAGACGAGAAGGACGTCACGCGCGTCTGGGTCGGCATCGGATCGGAAACCGGCGCCGCGATCCGGGACCTCGACGGCAAGACCCGCGCGGTCTTGAGCGTCGACGACAACGGCTTTCCCTCGCTCGTCGTGCGCGACCGCAACCACCAGATGAGCGCGTTTCAGCCGGGATCGAAGTAACGGCGGGCAGGGAGAACCGAACGTCAGTGCGAGGGGCCGGCGGGCAAGAGTTCGCCGATCTTTTCGAGCAGAGCGTTGGGTAAAAACGGCTTCTGGAGAAAGGGCACGTCTTCACCGACGCCGTTTGCCTGCAAGGTCTCGCCGGCGTATCCCGACATGTAGAGCACCTTGGTCTCCGGTCGCATCGTCCGCACCCCCTCGACGAAGACCGAACTCTTCATCCGCGGCATGATCACATCCGTGATCACCAGATCGCAGCGGCCCTTGAGCGTCTGCAAATGTTGCAGCGCGTCCATCCCGTCCGCCGCCGTCACCACGCGATAGCCGTAGTCCTGGAGGATCGTCGCCACCAGTTTGCGGATGCTGTCTTCGTCCTCCACGACGAGGATCGTCGCCTGCAGGACCTGGGGCGCCAGGTCTTTCTGCGGGGCCGGTGGTTCCGGCGCCGCCGGGCCCACCCGCGGCAGATAGACCGTGAACCGCGAGCCTCGGCCCAGTTCACTGGTGACCTCGATGTAGCCCCGGCTCTGTTTCACGATGCCGTAGACCGTCGCCAGCCCGAGCCCCGTGCCTTTCTCGGGTCCCTTTGTGGTGAAAAACGGCTCGAAGATGCGCGAGAGCGTCTCTTGGTTCATGCCGCACCCGGCATCCTGCACCAGGATTTTCACGTACCGGCCCGGCGTCGAGCCCGGATGGCTGCGGCAGAAGGCTTCATCCAACTCGGCGTTGTCCGTTTCGATGTTCAGGAGGCCGCCGTCCGGCATCGCGTCCCGCGCGTTCAAGACCAGGTTCATCACGATCTGTTCCAGCTGGACCGGGTCCACCAGCGCATGGCCGGTGTGCGGATGCAGCACGCAGACGGTCTGGATCTGCTCGCCGATGAGTTGCCGGAGGATGTCCTGCATGTCGCGGATCGTCTGATTGATCGGCA
>CAZWGW010000386.1:5945-6889 GCA_964633565.1 uncultured Planctomycetaceae bacterium | reverse complement strand
TCCGCAGCGGTCGCCTCACGGGCTGTGCACTGCGGTGCAGGGTCCGTCCGTCATCATCGCTCACGGTCTCCCCCAGGTCGCCATTCCCCTGCTGCGCGAGAAACAGTTCGACCGCCGCGTGGCCCATCTTGAGCAGACCGTCCAGCACACTGCGCTCCAGTTCGTAAAAGCTTCGCCCCTCCCGGGCAGCGCGCTCCACAACATGCTGCAAGTCCTCCGCCATCTCGACGAGCAAGTTGGACTTGTCCGATTGCCCCCGCGCTGCGATGCTCATGCCGGCCTCCTTGCCGATGTGTGCCGTGGATTTACAGGAACCCACAGCATCGCAGGGAGGCCGTTTTCATGCAGCAGGAGTTCCGGCAGAGGCGCGGATCACCGGTTGCACCCCAACGGGGTTGTCGTATGCGGGCTCGACGTGGATTCTTGCGTCGGCATACCATGCGTATTACAACCACATACTGGCTCCGAACTCGGAAGTGGTGGATTGCACGACGGATGTCGCGCCTGGCATCGATGACGTCGGGAACGCGGCGATCAGTGCGCGAAGCCTGCATCCAGGTGGTGTAAATGTGGCATTTGGTGACGGCACAGTTCGTTTCGTAGGGCAAAACATCGATTTGAGAATCTGGCGTGGTTTGGCCTCCGTGAGCGGACATGAGCCGGCAGGTGAGTTCTAATCACGTGCGAATGGGATGTGGATTAAGAGAAGGATCAGCATGCGCCAAGCGTGCAGGCGCTCGGCGTCGTTGTTCGTGACGTGCGCGAGGGGAAATGAGGCGTATACGTCGTGGCAGAATCGTCGATCAGTTTTTTCCTGACCCGGGTCGTTCATTGTTTTGCTCGGCGATTCACTCGGTGACGCATGCTGATGCAACCCGCGATTCCGTTTCCTCCCTTCGTGTTGGCCCCACAAATCTCCGGATTCAGGATCCTTCGCGCCCACA
>CAZWGW010000386.1:0-5935 GCA_964633565.1 uncultured Planctomycetaceae bacterium | reverse complement strand
TCGCCGCCGTCGCCAGCATCATCTGCCCCGGCAGTTCCGTGAACAGGCGAGACGTGCTCTCCGGGTCCATGCCGAAGTAGTACAGCGCCAGGATCAGCGGCGGCGCGAGCGCCATGTACACGGCCGAGCTGCGGGCCTGGGCCGTCTCCGACTTGATCTTCCGCTCCAGCCGCTGCAGCTCGCGCACCGAATGGGCGATCCGCTCGACCGTTTCGTTCAGCCGGCCGCCGCTCTGCCGGCTGGCGTCCATGGCCGCGGCAAACAGTGCGAAGTTCTCACTCTCGAGCCGTTCTTTCGTTTCGATCAGGCACGTCTCCAGCGTCTTCCCCATCTGGTATTCGCCGTAGATCTGCTGGAACTCCTGGCAGATCGGGTGCGGGCATTGCCTGGCGAGGATCTCCATCGCCTGTGCGAGCGACAGCCCGGCCCGGATCGCGCTCGACAGCGAGACCATCGCATCGGCCAACTGGTCCTCGATCTGGTCCCTGCGTTTTTCGGCCATCCGCCGCAGCACGTACCACGGCAGGCAGAACACGAACACGCCGACGCACAGGCCGATGATCGGCAGCCCCATCCCGATCCACATCACGATCGAGACGCCGATCGTCGCCCCCAGCCAGAGCACGAGGATCGCCCGCAGGTTCCGTGGGCGGACGCGCATCCGCCGCAGCTTGTCGCTGAAATCGACCTCGACGAACGCAAACGCCCGGCGGAAATAGTCCTGCCCCGCGACGCCCGCACAGGCCATCGCGGCGCCGATCAGGAGACTGCCGATCAGAGCGACTTCGGGCATGGGGCGGAGATGCTAAGGCGATGTTTCGTTTTTGGCGGGTCAGTGTAGGATCGCATTTCACAACCGAGGAAATCACTCAAGCTCAGCGCAATCTGTTCTGCATCCGCACGAGTCAGGACCGAGAACCAGTCGGGCAGGTCCGTGACCGCTCGCGAGATGCAGCCGCACGTTGATCGCCGCGTCCACGTCGGCCGGCACGAGCGCCAACTCGACGGCAACCACATCAGGCAAACGGCAAATACCGGACGACGCGCAGCAGATCATGCCGGTCAGGCGATCCGCCTCGACACTGGTCGCGCGCGTTCGCCAGAGTCGACGCAGGATGCCGGAATAGTACGCCCTGAGCAACAGCGCGGGAAATGCCCACACGATCAGCCAACCCCAGCGGATTGCCGCCGGCACGATCAACATGAAGGCGGCCACGAAAACAGCCGAAACAACGATGAGCATCCCATAGCGATACAGCCGCTGATTGACCCACTGCTCCGACGGACGGCATGTCCACAAGATGCGCGTCTCCTCGATCTCGAAGCGAGGGTCTTGCCCTCGTTCCCAAACTTCCGTTTGGGAACGCACTGTCTGCGGAGCTTCCGCTTCGCACATTACAGCGTCACGTGCCATACAGGAACTCCAGCTTGAGCAGGTCCTTCTGCATCAGCGAGTCGATAAACGTCGGCATGTAGCCCGTCGGGGCGAGCGACTGTCCATTGCGGAAATTGAAGATGTCGTGGATCACCAGTTGCTTGCGGTCGGCGTCGTAGCCCGCGACTTCGGAGACCTGCGTGATGACACGCTTCCCCCCCGGCCGGCGGGCGATCTGCAGGATCACGTCGATCGCCGAGCTGATCTGGCGGTGAATGGACACGACCGGCAGGTCGACGGCCATCAGCACCAGCACCTCCAGCCGCTTGATGACCTCGTCGGCGCTGTTGGCGTGGACGGTCGTCATCGAGCCGTCGTGTCCCGTGTTCATCGCCTGCAGCATGTCGAGCGCCTCGCCGCCGCGGCACTCGCCGACGATGATCCGGTCCGGCCGCATGCGCAGCGCATTGCGCACGAGGTCGCGAATTGTATACTCCCCGGCCCCTTCGACGTTCGCCGGCTTGGTCTCCAGCGTGACGACATGGTCCTGGTGGAGCTGCAATTCCTGCGTGTCTTCAATCGTGATAATCCGGTCGCGCTGCGGGATAAAGCTGGAGAGGACGTTGAGCAGCGTCGTCTTGCCGGTCCCGGTGCCGCCGCTGACGAGGATGTTCTTCCGGTCGACGACGCAGGCCCGCAAGAACATGGCGGCCGCGGACGTCACCGAACCCAGCTCGATCAGGTCGTCGATCGTGAACCGATAGGCCGGGAATTTGCGGACGGTGAGGCACGGCCCCCGCACGGCGAGCGGCGGGATGATGGCGTTGACGCGGCTGCCATCAGGGAGCCGCGCATCGACCAGCGGCTGGCTCTTGTCGATGCGGCGGCCGACCTGTGCCACGATCCGCTCGATGATCGACTCGGTCACTTTGTCGGAAATAAACCGCCGGCCCGAAAGCTCCACGGTGCCGTCGCGTTCGACGTAGATCTGGTCGCTCTTGACCACCATGATTTCGGTGATGGTTGGCGCGCGGAGCAGGTCCTGCAGCGGGCCGAATCCGAACACGGTGTCCTTGAGGTCTTTCTTGAGCGTGCGCAGGATCAGGTAGCGGCGCAATTCACGGTGCAGGTGCGGCCGCACGAGCGGAAAGACCTCGGTGAAGTGCGCCTCGGTCTGCCGGATCTTGCCGCTCAGGTCCGGCTGCTCCCCCAGCTTGAGCCGCTCGGCCGTGAAGTGCAGCAGGTTCTGCAACTCGGTCTCGCGCTCCGGGACGAGCGTCGCGGGGACGTCGAACTCGTTCCAGGTGAGGTGGTTCGTGCGGAACCGCTCGTCGTCGCTCTCCAGGATGAGCTGATTGATCACGTAGTCCCGCAGCGAGAGGCCGATCAGTTCCTCCAGCAATGCGTCGTTCTGTTCGGAAAAGAGCCGCATCTCGCGGCAGACGTCTTCGATGTGCCGCTCCAGCAGCAGGATGCTCTCCTGGTTGCCGAGCTGGTTCTGTTCCAGCTCGTACAGGTCGAACCGCTCCAGCAGCTTGCGGTGGACGCGGGACTCCAGGTCGGACATCAGCGAGCGGAGGTGCGCTTCGAGCTGCTGGCGGCTGATGGGGGCCGCCTCGTCCACCTCGAAGTTGACCGTATAGGGCCAGATGCGGACCGTTTCGCCGACCGTGAACTCGCGGGTCGCGCCGCCGGCGACTTCCGTCTCACCGACGAGGCAACTGTTGATGCCGACGTTGGTGAGCTGGAACCTGCCGTTGACCCGCGCGACGACCGCCTGCCGCTTGGAGACGAGCGGGCTCTTGAGCACGATCGTGTTGCCGGGGTCGCGGCCGATCGAGATTTCGCCGTCCTCGACCTCGACCATCGAGCGGCGGCTGTCGTGGATCTTGTTGTACCAGACCTTCATAGAGCTGAGGGGAGAGAGCAGAGAGCAGAGCGATTCGAGGAGGGACCAATCACGACTCGGTCCTCAGCCGGCGTTCGAGTCCCTGGCGAAAGCCGCTGAGCATTCTGGCAAGTTCTTCTGCCTCAGAGTAGCTGGCTGTAAAGCCTGCTTCGGGGAGGTACGACCTCCGCTCGGCAATCGTCAGATGGGAGACTGATTCCATCAGCGATCCGTATCCGATCTCCACAAAGTGTATGAAATCCTTCGTTGAACCGCGCCCCCAGCCCTCGGCGATGTTGGCAGAGACGGAAACGCCTGCCCGGCGCAACTGCGATTGTAATCCGTACATCTCTTCCTTCGGAAATCGACTGCTGATGTCGTACAGATTGTTGACGTAATCGATCGCACGGCGCCAAACGTCCAGTCGTTCGAATCCAAACATGCTTTGGCCTTTCGGTTAGAGAACGGAAACGTATTCGCGAAACTTGTGCAGTACTTCAGTTTCGCTCTGCTCTCTGCTCTCTCCACTCTGCTCTCAGCTCAACTCTCCTCCCGCCGCGCGTGCAACAGCACACCCATTCCCTGGTTGCCCGACAACCGAATGGCCTCCTGCAACCGGGCCGCGTTGGGTTCGAGTTCGCCGCTGGTGAACTTGACGCGGATCGTCATCGTGCTGGTGCCCGATCCGCTGCGGGAGCGCGACGCCTGATCGATGTTGGGGGCCTCGCGCCGCGTCCCGAGGGCCAGCACGGTGAACGGTCCGATGATCTGCGGACCGGCCTGTGCTCCGATCGGCGTCGGACCGGCCGGGCCGCCGACCTGAAACGAGACGGTGTCGCCCGGGTTAATCTGCTCCGCCACGACGGACCGCGAATCAATCGGCACCCACAAGGCGACCTCGTCCGCGCCCAGTGTCTGCGACAGGTCCTTGAGGGCAGGTCCCGTGAGGTCGGTGTTGAGCAGGATCTCCCGGCCGGCGAAGGCACGGTTTGCCGGGAGGCCGATCACCGCGTCGACGGCTGACCACTGTGGTGCACGATTAACGAGATTGCCGTAGCGATTGGCCGGGAGCGGGACCGGCTCCAGGTCCGATTCGTCGAACGTGTCGCCGATGTTGAGCTGCACTCCTTCCTTGACGCCGATGAACGAGACGGTCTCCTGTTCCTGCGCCAGTCGCTGCAGGTAGAGCCAATTGCAGACCGCGCCGACGATCCCCAGTCCGGCGGCAATCGCCAGTCCCATCGCGCCCTTCATGGTGCGTCGTTCTCCGTGGTCGGTCCCGCGGGGAGGCGGTGCGTCTCGGCGACGCCCAGCCAGCGCCCGTCGGGGCCTTGGGTCAACGTGATGTCCAGCCGCACGGAATCGGAATTGCCCTCGCGCAGGAACGCGGCGGCGTGCGACGTGCCGCCGCGGCTCCAGTCCCCCAGCCGCCGCCAGCCGCCAGTGGTGAGGGCGTCGTCAAATTCGACCATCCACCGAGTTGCCGGACCGGAGCCGGAAAACGTCGTCAGGGCGCTCCCGCCGGAACCACCGACGCGCAGCGACCGCCGCGCGTTCGACGGCAACGGAACCTCCGGCAGGTCGCCGCTGCGTGCGTCGGACGGTCGGCGATCGAACACATAAAGCGTCCAACCCTGTTCTGGCTGCGGCAACGCGAGGCCCCAGCATAGCAGACGGGCGTTTGCCCCGGCATCGTGTGGCGCAATGTCGCGTTCAGTCGCGCTATTGCCTGCATCCGGCGCTGTTGTCGTTCCGACGATCCAGGGGAGGGGGCCGCCGATCACGTACAGTCGCCAGCAGTTGGGGACTTCCTCCACCGGACCTGCATCGCGCAGGCGTTCCAACAGAGCCTGCTCGGACGCATCGGCGGCCGGGAGCGACTTGGTAGATGGCGCGTCAAGCAGGATGCCGCGGCACTGCTCCAGCAGCGCATGCGACGCGTCGTCGACAGTGCCGGCCAGCGACTGCCTGCGGATCGACCAGGGCTGATCGCCGAACTCCAGCACGATGCCGGTCGGATCGTCCCAGGGGGCGGGGGGCAGGTTGAGGGAGGGGACCGCCTGGCCTGCGGGGTCGGACCGCCACCACTCCGTAATGCGGCCGGCCATGGCGAGCGCGCCGACCGCGAGGATGCCGATGGCAAGGAGATTGGTCGTCCAGGTGGAGATGCGGCGGGCGAGGTCGCCGAAGTCGCTGATGCGGCGGGCCTCCGGTACAGGTGCGGCATGCCGTACGGCCTGCTGCGGATCAGCGGCCTGCGATTGGTCAGTTTCGTTCGCCGGGGATGCCTCAGTCACGGGAGCGTCAAGGGGGCAGTTCGCGCTGGCGATGTGCGAAGTCAAGCCAGTTCACCGGCAATACCCCAACGAATTGATGAAGTCATCCAGTTGCTGGATCTTCTGTTGGAGCACGGCCCGCCCGGGATCGTTCGGGGCGAGGGCGTTCAACTGCTGCTGGTACATGTTCCGGAACAATCGCGCAAGCCGGCACGGAACCAGATCAATTTCGCCCGGGTTCATCGTGTCGCCCACCAGCCTCTGGACGCGGGCACGCAAGTCAAACTCGCAGCCAAATCCGACCCACGGGTAGACGCTGGGACGCCCGTACTGACTCCCGTGGTCGAACGGCGAGGGACTGGCGCCTCGGACGGACATCGTCGCCGGGGCGGGCCA
>CAZWGW010000385.1:5571-6893 GCA_964633565.1 uncultured Planctomycetaceae bacterium | reverse complement strand
GAAAGCGGATCGCCGCAGCGAGCGGCCGCGCGGCGCATGGGAGCGCACCCTGACGCTCCCCGACCGGGTTCAGGAGGATGGGATGTACGCGGAACTGAACCAGGGGGTGCTGAAACTGCACCTGCCCAAGGCCCCATCCGAGCAGCCGCGCCAGATTCGCGTGGTGGACGCGGGGCAGCCAGCCCAGATCCAGGGGCGCGGTGCCACATGAACGAAGTTCCCGTCAATTCGACGAACAACGCTGTTCCGGCGCCGCAGGCGCCGCCGCGATCGGTGTGTGCTCCGCCGATTGACATTTTCGAGACCGACACCGGCCTGGTGCTGCACGCCGACCTGCCGGGCGTCAGCGCTGACGACCTGGAACTGCAGGTCCAGGACAACAAGCTCACTCTGTTCGGCCGGGTCGCCCCGCCCGCTCCGGAGAATGCACGGCTGATCCACCAGGAGTACCGCGTCTCCGATTTTCTGCGGTCGTTCATCCTGAGCGACGAAGTCGACCACGAACGGATCGCGGCCAAGCTCAACAACGGCGTGCTCGAAGTCACGCTGCCGCGCGCCGCGAAGACCGAGCCGCGACGCATTCAGGTGCGGATCGACTGACGGCTGCTGACGCCGGTGCGCTGCTCAAAGTGACTCTTCCGAGGCGGGAACTGTTTCCCGTTTCATCTGGTCCATCGGCTCGACGATCGCGTCGACGCGGTCGGTGAACAGGTCGCCGATCAGGAGGTCCGTAATGTGCCCCTTCAGGTCCGGATGATGCTTGACGAACCGGCCAAAGCTGAAGCCGTCGTAGTACTCGCACACCAGCCGCCGCATGCGGTCCATACCGCGGCGGAAGTCCGCCTCCCAGCGCCCGAGCTGACCGGCCGATGTGTCTCCCTTGGCCAGACAGTCCACGATTGTGTCCGCCGCGAGCTGGCCTGATTTGAGCGCAAGGAGCACGCCTGAGGAATAAAGCGGGTCCAGAAAGCCCATTGCGTCGCCGATCAGCACCCAGCCGTCGCCGGCGGCCTGTGTCGCTCGGTACGAGTATTCCTTCGCAACGCGAAACTCGCCGACGCGCTCCGCGCCGGCAATCCGGTCCTTGACTCCGTGACAGCGATCAACTTCCTGAAAATAGATCGTCTCCAGGTCCTTTGTGTCCCGGTCCCGGAACAGGTCGTCCACTGACGAGACGACGCCCACGCTGACGACGTCGCCATGCAGCGGGATGTACCAGAACCAGCCGCGCTTGCCCTCCGTCTGGGCGACAATCGTCGCCCCCTCGTCGCGCCCCGTGTCGCGATACGCCCCCTTCCAGTACGTCCAGAGGGCGGCCTTTT
>CAZWGW010000385.1:0-5561 GCA_964633565.1 uncultured Planctomycetaceae bacterium | reverse complement strand
TCGAGCGTGCGATCGTCGTCGCGCGTCAGAATCACCCGCAGGCCGAGACGGCTCATCAGCATCGAACTCTGGCCGCTGGCGTCGACGACAACCCGGGACCGGACGTCGCGCGTCGCGCCGCTCTCCAGTTGCACCCGCACGCCCGACGCCCGGCTCCCCTCAAACAGCACGTCGAGCACGCGGGCCCCCTCGTGGGCGTTGACCCCCTGTTCGCGGGCGTTGTTCAGCATCATGGTGTCAAACTCGCTGCGCAGCACCTGCCAGGTCTGCGAGCACTCGTGCGGCTTGTTGTCCATGAAGTAGAACGGCTCGGAGAGCGCGCCCCGCTGGTTCACGAACTGCACGCTGTACTTCTTCACAAACGGACTGCTGCGCATCTTGTCCAGCATATTGAGCCGCTGAAGCACCCAGTACGTCTCCGGGATCAGCGACTCGCCGATGTGGTACCGCGGGAAATGGTCTCGCTCGAACAGCTCGACGCGATGGCCGCATTGCGCGATGAGCGTCGAGACCGTGGCGCCGGCCGGTCCGCCGCCGATAACGACGACGTCGCAGGTATCGCTGGGGGAACTGCCGGGACGCGGGGCGCTGGCCGTGACCATGGTGTCTCGCCGTTGAGCTGGTGTGGGGCGGGGGTCGCTGGAGTAACAGGTCACCTGTGGCCGGTCCCGCGTTTGGTTGGACGGCGACCACCGGTCGGGTATGCTGGGCGAAAACCGTCGTGCGTCGCCTTCAGCCATTTTAGGCGCGCCGCTGCTCCCCGCCAGAGACTTGATTGGAGGAACTCCCATGTCGTTCTCTCGTCGCCGTTTCCTGCAGGCCGGCGCCTTCGCGGCGTCCGCAGCCGCCGTCGGTCCGGTCGAATGGGTCTTTGCCCAGGAGGAGAAGCAGAGCAAAAGCCCCGGAGAACGGCTGGGCTTCGCACACGTCGGCGTCAACGGCCGGGGCGGCGACCACATCGGCGGAATCCTCGAACGCGACGACACCGAAATCCTCTACATCTGCGATGTCGACGATCATGTCGGTAACCGCCGCGCCGACGAAATTGGAAAGAAGCAGGACCGGCGTCCGAAAGTCGTCCGCGACTTCCGCCAGGCGCTGGAAGACCCCGCCGTCGATTGCGTCACCACCGCCACGCCCAACCACTGGCACTCGCTCGTCGCCATCTGGTCGATGCAGGCCGGCAAGGACGTGTATGTCGAAAAGCCGGTCTCGCACAACGTGTGGGAAGGGCGGCAGGCCGTAAAATGGGCGCGGCACCTCGGCCGCATCTGCCAGGCCGGCACGCAGTCCCGCTCCAGCCCCAGCCTCAAGGAGGCCGCCGCCTGGGTGCAGGCCGGCAACATCGGCCAGATCAAGTACGCTACCGGAACCTGCTACAAGCCGCGGACGAGCATCGGCAAGCTCGACAAGCCGCTGGTGATCCCCGAGAGCATCGACTACGACCTGTGGTGCGGACCGGCCGCCAAGGTCGACCTGTACCGGCCCAAACTGCACTACGACTGGCACTGGGACTGGAACACCGGCAACGGCGACATGGGGAACCAGGGGATCCACCAGATGGACATCGCCCGCTGGTTCCTCGGAGAGCAGGAACTTTCGCCGCGGATCCTGAGCATCGGCGGCCGGCTCGGCTATGACGACGCGGGCAACACGCCCAACACGCAGGTCGTGATCCACGAATACGCCAAGGCGCCGCTGATCTTCGAGACCCGCGGCCTCCCGAAAGACAAGGCGTCGCAGGGGGACGGCCTGTGGGGCAAGAGCATGGACAACTACCGCGGCTCGCAGATCGGCGTGGTCGTGCAGTGCGAGCAGGGGTACATCGTCGTCGGGTCGTATTCCGGCTGCACCGCCTTCGACAACGACGGCAAGGAGATCAAGTCCTGGCGCGGCGGCGGCGACCACTACGCCAACTTCGTCGCCGGCGTCCGTTCGCGCAAGCATGAGGACCTCAACGCCGACATCCTCGACGGACACCTGTCGAGCGCCTTGTGCCACACCGGCGGCGTCTCGCACGTGCTGGGCAAGAAGGCGACGTCGGCAGAAGTCGAGGCGGCGATCGGCGGCAACGTGCTGCTGGCCGACTCGTACGACCGGATGGCCGCACACCTCCGCGCCAACGAGGTCAACATCGACCAGGCGGTCCTGTCGCTCGGCCCGTGGCTGGAGATGGACCCGGCCACGGAGACGTTCAAGGGGAACGAGAAGGCGAGCGCCCTGCTGTCGCGCCCCTACCGCGATCACTACGTCGTGCCGGAATGCCCGGCGTCGGCGTGAGCCGCGGTCGCACGAATTGAATTCACACGTCCCCGGCGGGGTGCCGCCGGGGACGTTTTTTGATGCCGCCATGTCTAATTGGGTGCCACTGCTGTTTTCGGTCGTCGTCGGACTGGAAGTCTATTCCGGACGGACGACGTGCCGCGGCGGCAGCGACGACGACTGGCCCTGGTATCGGCGTCCGCGCTGGGTGCATCGCACCGAAGAGCCGGTCTGGTACTGGACGCTGATGTCGTTTCAGTTGGTTTTTCTCGCCGTATGCTGGTGGTATTACTTCGTTCGCGACTGACCGCGTGGATGCCGGTATCGCAATCGACAACGCATTCATTTACACTGATTCGTGCAGCAGCCATGGGAAACAACTTGCGGTGCGAGTGCCATGCCCGCGTCATTTGGCAGCCTCCCGGCCACTCCCGATCAGCGACCGGCGCTTGGCTTCTCGCGCCGTGCGGCACTGCGGGTCGGCGGGTTGACCAGTCTGGGTCTCACGCTGCCGGAGCTTTTCGCGGGCCGCGCAGCAGCCGCCGCGGGCGGGTCGTTCGGCGCGGCCCGGTCGGTGATCATGCTGTACCTGCACGGCGGACACCCGCAGCAGGAGACGTTCGATCCCAAGCCGGACGGACCCTCCGCCGTCCGGGGCGAGTTCGGCGCGATCGGCACGACGCTTCCGGGCGTCTTGTTTTCGGAAGTGCTGCCGCTCACGGCGCGCATCGCGCACAGGCTGGCGATCGTGCGGTCGATGTCGCACGAGAACGCCAACCACGTGCAGGCCAGCCTGCCGGCAAACACGGGGCACAAACATCCCCCGAGCCTGGAATCGCGCGGCGACTTTCCGCCGTCGGAGAGCGACTTTCCGCCGATCGGCGCGGTGCTCGACGCCGTGCGGCCCAGCGCGTCGCTCCCGACGTGGGTCCGCGTCGGCCCGCTGATGCGGCGCAACAACGGGACCGTGCTCCACGGGCAGTTGCCGGGCCTCCTGGGCGCGCAGCACGGGAGCTTCGTCGTCGACCAGTCGCTGCTGGGAGAGAAAGTCGTCATCGACGCCGTGCGGCCGGCAGCCGAACTGACCGCGCCCCGGCTGACCGCGCGGCGCGACCTGCTGCGGCAGATTGACGCTCAGCGACGAATCATCGACACGTCGGCCACGGTGCTGAATCTCGACCAGTTCTACGGGCGGGCGTTCAATCTGCTGGCAGGACCGGAGACGCGCAAGGCGTTCGATCTCTCGTCGGAAACGCCGGAGACCCGCGCGCGGTACGGCGCGACGGAGTTCGGCCAGCGGTGCCTGCTCGCACGGCGGCTGGCCGAGGCGGGAGTGCCGATGATCAACGTCAGCTACTGTCACCAGCCGCCGGACTCGTGGGATACGCACAGCCGGCACTTCAAAACGACAAGGCAGTTGCTGGCCCCGACGTTCGACGCGGCATTCACGGCGCTGGTGAGCGACCTGGAGGAGCGGGGCCTGCTGGATCAGACGCTGGTGATCGTCAACGCCGAATTCGGCCGGACGCCGGCCATCAACAAGGGTGCCGGGCGCGACCATTGGCCGTGGGTCTATTCACTGGCGCTGGCCGGCGGCGGGACGCGGGCCGGAGTCGTGCACGGCGCGTCGGACGAGTCCGCGGCGTATCCCACGGAACACCCGCATGACCCGGCCGATCTGGCGGCGACCATCTACCACCTGCTCGGCGTGCCGGGGGAGACAACGCTCTACGATGCGCAACGTCGGCCGCATCACCTGGTCGTGGGGCGGGTGATTGACGCGGTGGTGGGGTGAGGTAAAACAGCAGGCGTCGGGACATCGGTCCGCACAGTATCGAGTCAGGGCGAGTCAATGCGTCAGTTCGCCCAGGATTGCGTCCACGACGCCGTCGACATTGATGGCATTGGCTCGGGCCAGGCGAAACAACTCCGCCAACGGCTTCTGCGGGAATTCCAGGCTGTCGTCACCGGTTTCTGACGGGCTGGAACTCAACCTCTCGCCGCATACGCCATTCAAGTCGAGGATCTCCAGCACGTACCATTCGCTTAGCTGTGGCACGCCGTCGTCGTCCCGCCATTGTTCCTCGAATCGCGCGATCCTCACGCTGCCTTTCTTTAAGGCCGCGACGAAGGAAGTGTCGCTGAAACCGGCACGCCATTTGACCGTTCCGGCAGTTGTTGAATCGATCAACTGGCTCACCAATTGTCCAAACTTGCTTGCAATTGTGACCGGCATCATTCGAACTCCGTCAATGCGGCGAGCCATTGCATCGGCCCTCGCCTCCCACACGATCATGGTAACGCCGTCACCCCCATCAGGTAGCGGTCGCATTCCCGCGCCGCCTCACGGCCCTCGTTGATCGCCCACACGACCAGGCTCTGGCCGCGACGGCAGTCGCCGGCGGCGAACACGCCAGGCACGTTCGTGGCGTACTGGCCGTATTCGGCATCGTACCAGCTCATCGCGCCCCGGCCCTCGCGGATCTTGACCCCGAGCTGTTCGGCGGCCGGGTGCTCCGGGCCGAGAAAGCCCATCGCCAGCAGGATCAGGTCGGCCGGCCAGTCGCGTTCGGTGCCGGGGACGCGCGAGAACGGCGTGCCGTTGCCGCCGGGTTGACTCCAGTCGACCTGCACCGTGCGCAGGCCGGTGACGCGGCCGTTCTCACCGCGGAATTCGATCGTTTCGATGGCGAACTCGCGCGGGTCCTGGCCGAAGACCGCCTCGCGCTCGGCGTGGCCGTAGTCAACGCGGAAGATCCGCGGCCACTGCGGCCAGGGGTTATTGGGAGTGCGGGCGAGCGGCGGCCGCGGGACGATCTCGAAGTTGACGAGGCTCCTGCAGCCGTGCCGCATGCTCGTGCCGAGGCAGTCGGTGCCGGTGTCGCCGCCGCCAATGACGATCACGTGCTTGTCTTTCGCGGAGATGAAGTCCGCCCCTTCGCGGCCGGTCGGGAAATGGTCGGCCGTGGTCTTCGGCCGGCTGCCAATCGTGTCGAGCAGGTTCTTCGTATTGGCGGTCAGGAACTCCATCGCGAATTGGACCCCCTGCAGGTCCCGGCCGGGGAGCGGGAGGTCGCGCGGGCGCGTGGCGCCGGTACAGAGGACGACGGCATCGTTCTGATCGAGCAATTCCTTGCCGTGAATGTCCTTGCCGACTTCGCAGTTGGTGACGAACCGCACGCCTTCCTGTTCGAGGAGCCTGACGCGACGCTCGACGGCCCACTTTTCGAGCTTCATGTTGGGGATGCCGTACATCAGGAGCCCCCCCACGCGGTCGGCGCGTTCGTAGACCGTCACGG
>CAZWGW010000384.1:0-6903 GCA_964633565.1 uncultured Planctomycetaceae bacterium | reverse complement strand
AGTGCTGTTCAATCCTGGCGACAGAAAATAATATCTCGCAGTTGCCTGTAGACCTCGTGACCGGTCCGCTGGACGGCGGCACTCTCGCGAGCGGCCTGGGTCCGTGGTTCAACGTTGCCTGCGCACTGGTGGAGCATCGCGCCGGTCAACCCGGCACTGCGGAAAGACGCGCGTCGGCCGCCCTGGAAACGGCCGCGCTGGCTGGGGACTTCAGCGACGAAGTTCGGGCCCTGGCCGCGGCCGTGCGCAGCCTGGCGCGGTCCGCACTGGGCCGGCGCGACGAGGCGCGCATCGACCTGGAACTCGCCCGGGAACATCTGTCGCAACGGGTGGTGCGCCGTCCGGACGGGTCGCTGGTGGGGACGTCGCTGTTCAATCAGAACGGGGGCCTGGATCACGACCGGCTGATCGCCGACATGCTGATCCGGGAGGCGGAGAGGGCGCTCCGGAAGTCGGAGAATGCGCGCCAACCGTAGTCGGACTCGTGTTACAATTGCGGCGATCAACGGTGACACAGACCCGCACAACTCTGGAGGCCGCATGCCGTCCACTCACACCATCGAAACGATCGGCAACGTCACAGTCCTGCGGCTGCAGGACCCGGCGATGTTCAAGTTCGACCGCATCCCGTCCACGACACAACTGCTGGACACGTTCCTGCGCATGAGCCCCACGAGCAAGACGCTCGTCAACTTCGGCCAGATTGAGTTCTCCAGCAGTCTGTCGCTCGGCCTCGTGGCTTCTCTCCGCAAGAAAGCCGGACGCCACGAGCGCTCTGTCAGCCTGTGCAACCTGCATCCACGGTCGCTGGAGTTGATTCAGACGACGCGCGTGGACACGGCGGTCGATATCTATGCCGATGAGGAACCGGCCGTGGCCGCGTTGAGCAGCGGAGGGGAGTTGCCGGAGTCCGCTGCTGACGCCCCGTGATCGTTTCACAGCAATCCCTGGCTCCACCCGGACAAGCCGGATGGGGGCGCTGACATGAGGGGCTGTGGGCGTTAGTGCAGGATCCCCGCTTCCACCGACGCAAGGTCAGTGGGGGCACAGAGTATCTCTCCCACCCGAACGCGATGCACCGCCGCCAACATCACTTGACATTCATAAGCGTTACGCCTATATTAATAGGCGTTGTGCTTATGGTTTGTGTGAACCGGGTGTCCTCATGGTCAAAAAACCGGCGGCCGTCACCGACGCGGAACTGGCAGTGCTGAAAGTGCTGTGGGCACAGGGGCCGCTGGCGGCCAAGGCGATTACAGAGGCCATCTATCCCGACGGCGCCGAGTCCGAGTTTGCGGCCGTGCACTCGTTCCTGCAGCGGCTGGAACGGAAGGGCCTCGTCGCGCGCGACCGCAGTTCGTTCGTGCATCTGTTTTCCCCGACCGTTTCTGCGGCGGAGGTCCTCGGCCAGGAACTGAATTCGCTCGTGCAGCGGCTGGGGAACGATTCGATCGCGCCGCTGATCATGCAGTTGATTCAGCAGAAGCGGCTCAGCCGGGACGAGGCGGCGGAGATCCGAAAGTTGCTCGACAGGTATCGCAAGTGACACGGAGCGGCCGATGAACCAGGTATTCCTGTACGCGGCGCACAATGCGGTCTTCGCACTGTTGTTGGCACTGGTTGTCACTGGAATCACGCGTGGCTGGCGCAATCCTCCGGTGGCGCATCTCCTCTGGCTGATGGTACTGGTCCGCCTGGTGGCCCCGTCGGTGCTGTCCCTGGACTGGGCGCCTGCCGGGTGGGCCGATCGACTCGCCGAGTTGACTTCCGACAGAGCACCGCTCGCGCCGCAATCAGCCGTGGAGACGGCTCACTCTGACGCCCGGCACGCGGTGACTCCGACGCCGCAGAGATCAGCGGCCAGCGTGCCGCAATCTGATTCGGGTCATGGGCTGTCGCAGATCTGGACCTGGCTCGGGCCGGCGTTGTTCTGGCTCTGGCTCGGTGGTGCATTGCTGGGCGCATCGGTCACCGTTACGCGAATTGTGCGATTTGAGTGGCTCCTGCGGCATACGCTGCCGGCACCGGTACGGTTGCGGCGGCTCGTCTCAGAAGTCTCCGCCCGGCTTGGCGTGCGACGTGTGCCGGACGTGCGCCTGGTCGACTCAGTGGATGTCCCGTTCCTGTGGTGCGGCTGCGGGCATCCGACGGTCGTTCTGCCGACGCACCTCTGCCAACAGTTCGAAGATCGACAGGTGTCGATGATCCTGGCCCACGAACTGGCTCATCTGCGGAGGCGCGACCACTGGGTGCGCGCCATCGAATTGCTCGTGACTGCCGTCTACTGGTGGAACCCGTTGGCATGGGCCGTGCGGCGGCGGGTCCACCAGACGGAGGACTTGTGCTGCGACGCATGGGTCCGCGCTACGTTCCCCAACGAAACGCGCTGTTACGGCGAAATCCTGTTCAAGCTGGCGGAGTCTCTCCCTGCGCCGCGCGGCGCGCGACTCCTGCCGGCCAGTCCGCTGCTGCATGCTCCGTCACTGAAAGAAAGGATTGAGATGATGCTGGAAAGCCGCTATGCACCGAACGTCTCCGGGAGAGCATTGATTGCGATCACATTGCTGGCTGTGCTGGTGCTGCCCGCGTCCGTTCAGTCGAGAGGGACGCAAGTCCGGGCCGGTTCCGGCGATGCAGCGTCGACCGCGGCGGCCCAGAAGCCGGATTCGCCCACCACATCCGCGTTCCCGTACGTCGTCAAGTTCGAGCAGGGAGCCACGCAATTCCTCGACGGCGACCAGATCACGATCGTTGAGGTCCGCGGCACGGCTGATACGTTCGTGCCCGGGAATATCTACTGGATCAGGGGGACCTACACGCTCGGCTCGCATGACCGGGCGAGCATCGCCGCGTACACCACCGCGATGGACGCGGCGAACGGGACAACCACACCGTTCAAACCCCAGTCGATGGTCGTCGAGAAAGGGGCCGGCACGTTCACGCTGTTCCTGCCGATGTCGTACCGGGGGTCGCCGCACGTCAGCTTCTATCCGGCCGACGGCGGAGAGAGCTTCGGCGGTAACTACTTCGGGACGGGGGATTCGGTGCTGAAGAAGTGGTGGGGGACCAAAGAGACGGAGTGACGCGGCGACGTTACGGCGCGTCGGTCGGCGGATTCGGCTGTGACTCGAAACCAGCCGCGGCGGCCGGCGCGGCGAAGTCCCAGAGCGCGACGTTGCCTTCTTCCTCGTCCACCGTCCCGATGACCATTCGGCCGGCACGAGGGGCGATGGCGATGTCGTCCCATCGCCCCTTAGTGGACAGGTCAGTCGACTTGATCTCGCGTTCGACGGCTCCCGTTTCTGCGTTCAGGAACTGAAGCGACTGCTGGCGCAGGACGAGGACGGACTTTCCGTCTGGCGAGAAGCCACTGGGAGTTCCCCCATCTGGGACCGTTTGCACCCACCCGGTGATGCCTGACCGGACGTACGTCATGCCGACGGCCGTGACACCCGTGGCGTTCTGCCTGTCATACTGATCCGCGCCGAACACGATCATCTTGCTGTCCGGAGAAAATACAACCGACTGCGTTCCGACGTTGACGTCGCTCGTGATCGTGCGAATCCTCTCGGCTGTCCGGGGATTCCAGATGATCACTCCGGTGCCATCGTCGTCGCCTCCGGGACCCAGCCAGCTCCCGGCGCTGGCCAGCAGGTTCCCGTCCGGCGAAAGCGCGACCGTGTTGGCGTAACTGTGACCGACCAGGTCGTGCTGGAGTGTGCCGGTCTTGGCGTCGAACACCTTCACGCGGCCGGGAGCGGTCGTCTTGCGGGTGAACCGTCTGACGCCATCGAGCACGCCCGGGTAGTCGTCAAATGAACCGCCGCACACGGCCAGCAGGCTGCCGTCGGGCGAGAACGCGAGCGACGCGACGCTTCCGATCGCGCGCCGCAGCGTCCGCCAGTTCGCAGGGGCCTTCTGGTCCGCGAGTTTTGCCGGTTCATCGTCCAGCGACCGGACCAGTTCGCCCGTTCGCGCGTTAAACAGCCTGATCTGGCCGATGCTGGTCCCGACCGCCACGAGGTCTTCCGCGGGCGAGAACGCCAGGGCTGTTGCTTCGAGATGGGTGATCCACTCCGTGCCGGCGAGCGCGGCGTCCTCCTCGCCGGTAGTCAGCTTGAGCGACGCGACAACCTGCCCCGTTTCGCCGTCCAGAATGTCGGCCGTCGGCTTCCAGTGGCCTTTGACACGGCTCGTGCCCCCCAGCTGCAGGATGCGCGTTGGGTTGCCGTTCGCGACGGCGATCAGCTTGCCGTCGGCCGAGCACGCGACCGTGATGTCGTGGCCGGTGGTGAAGTAGTTCAGGCGTTCGGGAGTAATGGTCTCGGCCTGCGGCTGGGGAAATGCAGGCGCCGATGACGGCTGATCGCGCGTATGGTCCAGCGTGAACAACACTCCCTGCTCCTGCATCTGATCCAGCCGCTCCTGCGACAGCGAACGATTTGACCCGTCGCTCACCGGACCCTGCGGCACGAAGAATGTCGCCTGCCAGTATTTCCTGCCGGCGGACTCGCTCTCGGCGAACGTCTCCAGGCGGCAGTTGTGGGCCAGCACGGCGACGAGGTTGTCGGACTCTTTGCCATCAATCGTCCCGTGAACCCGCGTCCCCATGAGGCTGATACCGTCGAAGCCCACGTTCCTGTTCATCAA
The DNA here is from genome assembly GCA_964633565.1 of uncultured Planctomycetaceae bacterium. Lineage (GTDB taxonomy): Bacteria > Planctomycetota > Planctomycetia > Planctomycetales > Planctomycetaceae > CAZWGW01. The sequence goes on along the minus strand of CAZWGW010000384.1, from coordinate 2,253 downwards.
CTCGCGTGAGTGCGTTTCGACGTTCAGCAGCAGTTCGACCCGAATCCCGGGCGTCTCCCCGGCAGTCTGCGAGTCATCAGGTTGTCCACCTGCAGCGGCACCGGGTTCGCCACGGGCATTCGCCGCATCCACCAGCCGAACCTGGTCCAGCGACGTGACATCGATCTGGAATGTCCAGATCGTGTCGGGACGGGAAACGAGGTCCAGGCCGATTCCGCTGACGCTTCCCGTCACGTCGACGAGTTTGCCGGTGAAGTGGCGTTCCGCTGCCGCGATCCCGTTCCCTCCGAGTGCGGCCTGAGCCTGTGGCGAGAGGGACGCCGAGAAGTCTGAGGCAGACTCCGCGTGCAGTTGCCACCATTCGCTCGAGTTTCCGTCCGGATCGGTGACGGTCCGGGGCTGAATCGACGCGACGCGGAAGCGGACAGTGACCTCTTTGCGATTGAGGTACAACTCCATTCCCTGCTTCACCGCCTGCTCGGCCGTGAGGATCCGGCCAGATGTTTCCGGCGCAACGTCGCCTGGCGGATCGACGCCCGCCGCCGGTGTCTCCTTCCCGGCGGCGACGACCTCAATCTCGACCGGCTGGCTGACGGGCAGGCTGGCGCGTCCGTTGACTGCGCAGGCAACGCGGATGGTGTGCCTGCCGGGCGGGAGCCGCGGTTGATTCGCGGGATCCGCCGTCGCGAGCAGGAGTTCCCGGAAGTAAGCCCGATCGTCAACCTTGATATCCCCTTTGACGGCGGACTTGAGGATCCACTCGTTCCGCGTGAGCCGAACGACCGCGACGCGTTCGTGGATGCCCTGCCCGACCACGTAAGAGCCGGCCACGAGCCGCTCGGTGAGGGCGGGAACATACCAGGCGCCGTCGATCTCCACCTCGCAGTACGGGATCCGCGCCAGGCCGAACTGGCCGCCGCTCTGGTTGTTCAGGTCGAGGGTCAGTTCCACCGGTTCATCGGCCGGCCACTGCTCCCTGGCGGTGTTCGCGCGGATCTGCACGCCGCCGACCGCTTCGCCCCAACCGGGTCCCGGCATCGTTGTCGACTCCGAAGCGGAGTGAGCCTCGCGGTCGAACAGGTCGCCGTAGGCCTTCGAGACCGGCCCGCCCTTCCGGTAAATCAGCTCCAGCGGGCGCAGGACGACCAGCGAGTAACCGCTCGCCACGCTGTCGTCCGGCAGCGTCAACGCCGGGACGATTTGGCGGGAGATGGTTTCACCGTTCTCGTCCTGACCGTGAATGCCGGAACCGATGAGTTGGCTCGCGTCGTCCGGCAGTCGACCGGACTCGGCAATTCTCTGCAGCGCGTCGGCAACCCGGGTCTTTCCCGCGCGGCGATACAGTAGTGCGGACTGTTTGAAACCCTCCCGCAATCGTTCGACGGTCAGATCCGGAATCGGTGGCGAGAACAACTCACGCCGGACCTCGGCGGTCGACTGGTTGAACTGCTTCACAGCGGCGGCCAGCGATTGGCTGCGCAGCCACAGCAGATCAGCGAGGGGCGGTGTCTCACGTTCGCTTTTTGCCCCCTCACGCGTGGTCCAGCCGCCGCGGATTTCGTCGTCGACAAGCCGGAGCGACAGGCGGCCGCCGCGGTCGCCTTCCTGCCAGACGCCGTTGTAGCGACTCCAGAAGCGGGACCACGTCAACTGCAGCGTGCCCGATCTGGCCGCATCGGCCGTGGAGTATCGTCCCTCGTACTGACCAGACTCCTTGAGTTCGAGCGTGACAATTCCCCAACCGTCGCCAGTCCACTTGCCGGAAATGTCCGGAGCTTCCGCTGGCACACCCTCAGTCCCAGGAATGCAGCGCAGGAAACTCCCAGCATGGCGAACACTCCCTTTCGATGCGATGTGAAAAGCGAACGTCCACGCGTGGCATGAGGCATCAGGGCGCCAGGCAGCGGCACGCTCGCCGGCTGTTGAACGTGCGCCAAACAGCCCTCCAGCAGTTCGCTCACTTCCCGCGCGGAGCCGAACCGCTTCGCTGGGTCCTTCTGCAGCAGCCGGTTGATAATGGCGATGAACCACGGCGGCAGCTCCGGGTTGAGCGACGCCAATGCCAGCGGCGGGTCATCGACCAGCCGGCGCATCGTGGCAATCACCGAATCGGCGCGGAACGGCGACACGCCGGTCGCCATCTGGTACAGCACGCACCCCAGACTGAAGAGATCGGACCGGCCGTCGAGCGGCTCACCCCGCGCCTGCTCGGGGGACATGTATTCCGGCGTGCCGGCGATGATCCCCCACCGC
>CAZWGW010000383.1:0-6910 GCA_964633565.1 uncultured Planctomycetaceae bacterium | reverse complement strand
CGTCCTCGAAATCGCTGCGGATCGATCGGAACACGCGGGGCGTGGTGACCGGCGCCTACGTCATCACGGACGACCAGGTAGACGTGATCATCAAGGTCCTGATCGTCGCGACGATGACGGACGACGTGCCCCTCAGCCTCGAGCTGACCGTTGAGAACGGCCGCGGTTACGTCCCCGCCAGCGAGCAGTATGACAAGATGCTGGAGGTCGGCGCGATCCCGCTGGACGCCGCGTTCTCGCCCGTCACGCGCGTGCGGTACAAGGTCGAGGACACGCGTGTCGGCCAGCGGACGAACTACGACAAGCTGACGCTCGAGATCTGGACCAACGCCACGGTCACCCCCGACATGGCGCTGGTCGAGGCCGCCAAGATCCTGCGCAAACACCTCAATCCCTTCATCAACTATCGCGAACCCGGTCCGGAACTGGCGCCCGAGGCGGGGCTGCGGGGCATGCTGGAGGCGACCGGCTACTCGCCGATCGACCTGGAGCTGGAAGAGAAGCTGGGGATGAGTCTGGCGGAGCTCAACCTCTCCGTGCGGGCCACCAACTGCCTCGAGTCCGAGGGGATCAATACCGTCCGCGACCTCGTGTCGAAGACGGAAGACCAGTTGCTGCAAGTCCGCAATTTCGGCGAAACGACGCTGCAGGAGGTGCGCGAGCGGTTGTCGGCGATTGGCCTGAGACTGGGTATGAAGATCCCCGCGCACACCCGGGCCTGACGGAGCCCTTGGGACGACCGCTGCGTTGCCGCACGCGTCATTTCGGAATCAAGAGTCATGAGACACAGACTTCGGGGCCGGCACTTCGGCCGGACCTCTTCCCATCGCGAGGCCATGCTCAGGAACATGGCCGCCAGCCTGATCCGCACCGTGCGGGTCGACGACGAGGACCCGGACAAGCCGGAGACGGCCGGCCGGATCGTGACGACGCTGCCCAAGGCCAAAGAGCTGCGTCCGTTCGTGGAACGGCTGATCACGCTGGCGAAGAAGGCCGGGCCGCACGAGTCAAGGGCGAGCGAGTACGCGACCACCGCTGCCAGGAACAGCACCGAATGGAAGGCGTGGCGTGAGTCGGAACAGTGGCAGCGCTGGAACGCGGCGCTGGCGCCGGCCGTCGCCTGCCGCCGCCGCGCGTTCGCCATCCTCCGCGACCAGGTGGCCGTGGATATCCTGTTCAGCGAACTGGCGACGCGTTTCCGTGACCGGCCGGGCGGGTACACGCGGATCGTACAACTCGCGAAGCCGCGGCTGGGAGATTCCGGCAAACGCGCCTTGATCGAATTCGTCGGCGAACGCGATCGGGTCCAGCGAAAACGGACTGCGCCCGTGGTCGTGCCGGCCGGCGGAGAACCGGCCGCGTCGGAAGCGTGAGACCGGGACAAACCGTCCAGATCGGAAGGGTGAATCGAGATTCTTGTCGAGGTCCGGGGTAGGGAACCCCGGTAATGCCGGCCGGGCCGGTGAACGGCCCGCGCCACTCCTGCGTGAAAGGAAGCTCGCATGAGCGGACGCCGGATCGGCGCAGCGCCCACGTTTGATTTCTCTCAGGCGATGTCGCGGCTCTGCGCCGACATCACCGATCGCGTCGACGAACTGCTGCACGTCGACATGTCGCGGATCGCGGTCTCCTTCGCACAGACCCGGCGGCGCGTGCTCCACGGACTGCAGGCCAAGCTCACGCCGATGCGGTTTGCCGGCGGCTCCCTGACCACGCAGCGACAGGGAAGGCTGTGGACCTGCCAGCGCCTCTATCGCGACGGGCGGGAGATGCTCTATATCCTCACCTTCTACCTGCCGCGGTTCCTGGACCAGCCGTTCCAGGAGAAGATGACCACCATCACCCACGAACTGTTCCACGTGGGGCCCCATTTCGACGGCGACCTGCGGCGGTTTGGCGGCCGCTGCTATATCCACTCCCGCAGCCACGACGACTTTGACCGCCAGGCGGAGCTGCTCGCCCGCAAGTACCTCGCGCTGCGGCCGCCGCTGGAGTTGTACGAGTTCCTGCGGTACGACTTTCGCTCTTTGACCCGCCGCCACGGCGGGGTGGTCGGCCTGCAGGTGCCGATCCCGAAGCTGATCCCGACGAGCGACGCCAGGACCGCCTGAGCGCGCGGGTCAGCGTCCGAAGCGCGAACCGGCGCGGCTGCCGTTCGTCGCTGTCGCGCGCGAACTGGCGATGCCCCGAGACACCCCCCGGCCCGGGTACGCCGGCCCTCCGCTCCCGGACGCCGCCGGCGGCGTGTACGGGGGTCGCGGCACGTACATGCTTTCCTCCTCGCCGGTCAGCAGCGGCAAGGGTCGGTACTGTTCGTGCAGGTCGTCGTGCAGGGCGAGCAGTTCCTCCAGCGACCACGACTCGATCTCCCATTCCTGCGGGAACAGCTCGTTGTGGTTCGGGCCGCGCAGGTGTACCGCAACCTCCTCCTGCGTCGGCGCATAGTTCCAGTCAACCGACCAGTGATTGCCGCGGAGCGGATAATGGCCGGTCGTTTCGACGGTCACTTCGTCCGTGGGTGGAGGCTGCGGGCGCTCGTCGACGCCCTTGTAGAGGAACCCGAACGTGTATGCGTCGAGCGGCGTCGCGCACCCGGTGGAGAACGAGCGGACGATTTCCTCGCCGTCGACGCAGACGATCGCCGGGAACTTCGTGAGCCGCCACGCACTGATCTGCGGCGCGATGTCGCGGGTGTGGACGACCTGGATGTGATTGTCGGCGGCTGGTCCGATTCGCCAGCCGGTCGCGCGCAGCGCCGCAAACGCGCCGTCGGGTTTTTGCAATTCAGTGAGCCGGGCGTCGCACTCGGGACAGTCGTCGGCGACGATCACCATCACGCGCGGGTTGCGGGGGACGATGTGGTTCCCGCTCTGCGCGTCAGCGGCACGCGGGAGCGAGATCGCCACGAGCAGTAGAAATGTGCGGCGCAGCATCGGCGAGGTGACCCATGCGACCTCGCGGGGGCCGTCTCGTGCCGCCTTCGGGGTCGCTGAGGATGAGCATTCCAGGCGACCTCCCTGTCCGACAGGCCTTCCACGCGGACGGCCGTTCAAGCATAGCACGTGCAAGCGGCGCGCCGAGCCAGCCATTGTCCTGCCGCAAAGAGACGCAAGAGACGCACAAATCGGGAGTTATGGCGGATCAAGATCGGCGGCTCGCTTTGCGAGTGGGCCTCCGGGTGCATTGAGTTGCAGGCATCCCGCCGGAATTGTGCGCCGCCCCTATCGAGTCAGGCAATAATCGCCTCAATCGGCTTCCCAAAATCAATCTCCAGCCGCTTGTGTCCCGGTATTTCGAGCGTGTGCGGGTCGAGGCCAAGCTGGTGCAGCACCGTGGCGTGGATGTCGGTCACATAATGCCGGTCCTCCGCCGCGTGGAACCCGAGTTCGTCCGTCCCGCCGTGGGCCACGCCCCCCCTGATGCCGCCGCCGGCCATCCAGACCGAAAAGCCGTAGGGGTGATGGTCGCGGCCGTCCGACTTTTCGGACCCGGGAGTGCGGCCGAACTCCGTCGCCCAGACGACGATCGTCTCGTCCAGGAGGCCCCGCTGCTTGAGGTCGGTGAGCAGCCCGGCGATCGGCTTGTCGACCGTCCTGCAGCGCGTACTGTGGTTCTCGAGCAGCTTGGAGTGCGCGTCCCAGCCGTCGTCGTAAATCTGCACGAACCGCACGCCCCGCTCCACGAGCCGCCGGGCGACGAGACTCTGCCGGCCGACCCGCTCGGTGGCCGGGTCGTCGAGTCCATAGAGCTGTTGCGTCGCCTGCGTCTCGTCCTGGACGCGCACGACCTCGGGGACCGAAAGTTGCATGCGGAACGCCAGCTCGTACGACTTGATCCGGGCGCGCAGGGCCTGGTCGTTGGGATACTCGACCCCTGCGAGGGCGTTGAGCTCGTTCAAGAGGTCGAGCTGGTGGCGGCGCTCCTCGACTGACACCGACGGCCCAGGCGTGCCGAACGGGAGCGGGTTGTTCGGGTCGAGGGCCAGTTGCACGCCGGAGTGTTCGGGACCGAGGTAACTGCCGTCGTGCGCGCCGACGCCGCCGCAGCAGTCGCCGGGTGGCGGGCCCATCACCACGAACTGCGGCAGGTTGTCGTTGAGCGAACCTAGGCCGTAATGCACCCACGAGCCGATCGACGGATAGAAGCCGTCGAAAATGTGCCGGCCGGTGTGGAACTGCAATTGCGCGGCGTGGTCGTTGTCGGTCGTCCACATGGAGCGGACGAGGGCGATGTCGTCGATGCGCTGGCTGAGGTGCGGCCACCAGTCGCTCACCTCCAGGCCGCTCTCGCCGCGCTTCCGGAAGCCGACCTGCAGCGGGTAGATCTGCGGCATCAGGTCGCGCGGCGTGCCGGCGAAGTCGCGGACGTTCTTGCGGTAGAACGGCGAATCGAGGATGGCCGCCTTGTGTGGCGTCTCGTCGATCGTCTTGCCGGCGTACTGGTTGAGGGCCGGCTTGGGGTCGAAGCTCTCGACGTGGCTGGTGCCGCCGAGCATAAAGTACCAGATGACGCTCTTGGCCTTCGAGGCAAACAGCGGCCGGCCGGTGGGGGCGGCGCTCTCCGTCGCGGCGAGTCCGTCGCGGTGGAGCATGGCCCCGAGGGCGAGGCCGGTGAAGCCCATACCGCAGTCGGCGAGGAACGTGCGGCGGTGGACACGGCCGCAGGGGTAGTTGCTTCGGGGCATAGTCGATCTTGCATTCGTATACAGTCGCAGCGTCAACTCGAAGAATCCCTATTGTACCAGATTCTTCGCCCGGCGGATGTTGGATCTGCAGCGGGTCGTTGTCATGCAGCGGGCGCGACGCCACCTACGTGCCACCGTCATACGGCACCATGTGCGGCACGACTTCCCGCTCGCCGTTCAGGAACCGGATCCCCCGGATCACCAGAATCCGGCTCTTCCCCGGCTCCAGCGTCAGCTTCCACACCGTCGCCGTTGTCGCGGAAAACGTCACGGTCGCATCAATCTCAGCGACGCCCTGTTCCACAACGAGCCGGTTCGCGCCACCGTCGGTCGCCTCCAGCTTCATCGCCGTCACCTCGTGATAACCCCCGCTGTGCTGTGAATGGATGGCGATGCCCGTCAGCTCCACCGCGAACGGGAATGTGAAAGTCAGCGTCGCCGGTCTGTCCCGCAGCATTTCGGAGTGCCACATGGCGCCCGGGTCATACGTGATCCCAGGCCCGGCGCTGGGCTTGATCTGCCCCATCACCACGTTGGCGACCTTGCTGCGGACCGCTTCCCCCGCGTCGGTCGTGACGGCCGGGTAGAAGTCCGGCAGGCCGGGGAGCGTCATCGGTCCGAGCGGCACGATCCGGGGCGAGAGCTGATAGACGGCGGGGACGTCGCGCTGGGGATCGAATGTCGTCTTCGCGAACACGCGGTCGTTCAGGGCCAGGCCGCGGCGGTCTTCAGGGATCAACACGCCCGGGATGGGACTGGGTTTGAAGCCATCGGTAAAGTTCGCCGCGCTGTACGACATGATCGAAGGGTTCGTCTTGATGTCGTAGCCGTAGACGTCCGGGTGCGGCAGGCCGAAGGCGTGGCCCAGTTCGTGCTGCAGCGTGGTCTGGAAGTGCTTGTTGCGGCGGAGTTGCGACGAGGCGATGAACATCATGCCGCCCCCGGAATTGAAGCCGCCGTTGATCGAGCGGCCGCCCCCCACCGGGTAGTCGTCGCGCGGGTTGGCCACCAGGATGCAGAAGACGTACGGATTGTCGAAGCGCGTGAATTTGAAGTGTTCCAGCAGCTCGACGACGATTTCCGGCGCGCCGTTCTCCGGCCGGTTGCGATAGAAGTCGAGCGGCCTGGCGCCGCGGACGACCGCGATCGTCGGCTGGGCCAGCTCGAACGTGTCGCCGTCGAGCAGTTCGGCGTACCGCTCACGCGACCAGATGAGGTGCCGGAGGAAGAGGTTCTGGTCGGCCGGCGTGGGAACGGCTGCGCCGTCGGGGACGAAGGCGACGGGGAGGACTTTGACCTGGGTGGGGAGGTTGTAGCCGTCGGCGCGGGCGAGTGAGGGAATACACAACGCCAGCAAGAAAACGAGCAAGCCCAGCGTGGTGCCAATGGGCCGGAAAATACAACTCATCGATGGCGGACTCCGTCAGTTACGACGAGTGGTCAATCTGGTCCAAATCGCGCCGATTTCATTCGGCGTCCCATCGCAGCAGTCTGACTCGCTGACGATGTTCAACAGCAGCAGCGCCTGTTCCAGCCCCTTCGTTCCGACCGGGACACTCTGACCGGTGCGTTGCTCGCACGCAAAACGATCGTAAGGGTACTGTCGCCGGAGTTCTTCGCGCCGGACGGGTCCGAGAAAAACGACCCAGCCCCATTCGTACTCTTCCGTCAACGTCCGTTCCAGTCGCATTTCGCAGCCGCTGTTACGTGCCGAGATTCGTCCCCATGTGTCCCATACCGCGGTTTCGGCTTCGTCTCGGTTCATTAAGGTTTCAACTTCGCACAATCCTTACCGGAGCCCACTTTGCGGGTCGCCCCTCACTACCGCACCGTCACAAAATCATTATGGCTGAACAGCACCTGCACTAGGTTTTCCCGCGCCCGCTGGTGCGGATCGGCCGACGCGGGTCGCTGCGACTGACCGCCGGCGGCAAACGGCGTACTGCCACCGCGTTCGATCAGCGCGACGTGCTCATTCAGGAACTTCGCACACGCCGCCCGCTCGGCCTCGCGCGGCGTGCGGGACAGGATCGTCTCGTACGCCGCGACGATGAAGTCCGCATCGGCCTGTTCGCCGCCGGCCGGGCCGCATTCCGCGGTGAGTTTCTCCGCCAGCAGTCGCGACTGGTCGAGCGCCAGGCCGCTGTTCATGAGTGCCAGCGCCTGCTGCGGGACGACGCTCTCCCGCCGGCGGTAGCACTGGTTGGGATCGGCTCCGCGATTGAC
>CAZWGW010000382.1:0-6919 GCA_964633565.1 uncultured Planctomycetaceae bacterium | reverse complement strand
GCGGGTCTCCGTGCGGGACCTGCCGTTCCGCATTCCGGGGCTGGCGGATCATGCGCCGGTCTATTACGCGACGCTGTTGTGGAATGCGCTCCCCGGAGTCTCCGCACAGGTGAACGCCGACGATTCGAAATCCGCCTGAGGATCGATTCAGAACCAGAACTGCATCCCGGCAATCAGCCCGTCGAGGCGTGCGTTGCCGAACCGCTGTACGTCGTAACCGGCGAACACCTCCACCTGCTCCCAGATGACGCCGACGCTGGTGCGGCCGTGGAAGTAGCCCGCGTCGCCCAGCGTGCCGGCGTCGAACGCGGCCGAGATCACCCACGGCCGGTGCGGAAACAGGTCGACGCCGTAGGTGAAATTGAACCCGAAGTCGGCCCGCGCACTGTCCGCCAGCCAGTTGAAACCCAGCCCCGTGTGGAATTCAACCTGCTCGTGTTGCGCGAAGCGGTAGACGAAGTTCGCGTCACCGACGGTCAGCGTGTCGTGCCCGCGTGCTGTGTCTTCAACCCAATGGTGCCATTCCGCGTCGAATCCGAATCGCGAGGCCGTGTCGAACTGCATTCGCGCGCCGGCACGATGCAACCCGTCGAAACTGTCGCCATAGAACGCCGCCATGCGGGCATTCCAGGACCGCGCGTCGTCGGGCAGCGGCGACCGGATCAGCAGATGTCCCGGAACATCGCCGGCGTACGGCGCGCGGGGAAAGTCGGCGAACATCGAAGTTTCGTCGTCCAGCATCGCCGGGGGCGCAAACCAGGGGGCGATCGCCAGTGTGAACACAAACTGGCCGACCGCCTCGCCAAACACGCCGCCAAACGTTTCGTCGTCGTCGTCCCAATCGTCGTCGCCCCAGCCGTCGTCATCGTCCTGGCAGCGATCGTCATCGTCGTCGTCATCGTCATCGTCGCCGCCTGACCCTCGGACCTCGTCCCGCACGTCGTCGAGCCGACCGGCGGCCAGTGCCGGAGCGGCAGGCGCAGTCACCATCAGGATTGCTGTCGCCAGTGCGAATCGTGTGAGCGAGGGGATCATGAGCGCCCGCCGCGAGACAAGATGCCGAAGGGGGCGGAGAATAGGCGCTTTTACGAGCGACGTCAATTCGAAGTTGACTCAAGATCGCACCGCAACCCGTGCAGCAATCGGCATTTGTGGCGGGCCGCCAGCCGCCCGCGGTCTGCTCGAATCACCGCGACGCGCGCGACTCGAAATACGGCAGAATCCGGCCTTCCGCTGGTAAGCCGTTTTTCTCTCAATGATTCGTGGGAACTCATTCCCGGCCGCGCGCGTCATCACCTTTGGCCGCGACTCAATCGGTTCTGGTCCATTTCATTCCCCACTCCGGGGGCCACGGCCTGTCCATTCCGCTTCCCAATTGAATCTTCGCCGCGTCAGCGGTTCGCGCCGCGCTGCATCGTGCGGAACGAACCGATCGTTTCCCTGTCGGCGCGTGCGCGGAGCCTGCGGCTGTGCAAACCCGATTCAACCCTGGTAGGCGAGGTCCGTCATGCGACGAATGTCCCGGATTCCTGACCTCAGAACATTCTTCTTCAATCATGGCGAAAAAATCGCGGCGGGCCTGGCCGCCGGCCTTGTTGTCGCCGCTCTGGCAGGAACGAACTGGATTCCCTACGACCGGCATCCGGAATCTCTGCTGCAACAGGTCGCCGAATCGCGTGCGCGGCTCGACTCCGCCCCCTGGCCGGCGACCGAACAGGCGAGGTTCGTGCTCTCCGAGTCACGCCGGCCCGACGCACGGGTTGCCTCCACGCTGCTCGCGGCCGTGCGTCTGGACAATTTCGTCCCGTCGCAGCCGCTGATCAAGCGCCCCGGGGCCGTGGACCGGGCCCTGCGGATGCCGGTTCCGGAGCCCGTCCAGCAGTTGATCGCCTCCCACGAACGAGTACTGATCCGGATGGCCCCGATCGTCGAGGTGATGGAAGACGACCTGCGGAACGACCCTGGACGAATCGATACCGACGCCGAAACCAACCCGGGCGGACAACTGGATGAATTCCGCTCACCGGGCCGCCCGGCAATGCCTGCGACAAGCAGCCCCACGATGCCGCTGCCGGAACTTGATCCGTCCCTCGCCCGTGCTGCCGTGCGCGGACACGGCTATCCCTACGCTGCCGTCCGGGGGGTGTTTGATCTCCGGGCCAATGCCCGGGCGTATCAGTCGGCCGTTCATTGCAGCTTTGCCGACGCCCTGCGGCAGATCGTGATCCTCGATTTCCAACTGGAGCGGCAGGAGCTGGTCCGCGAGCCGGATCGCTGGAGCGACTGGGAACCGGTCGATGTCCAGGTGTTCAAGGACGTGGCAGCCGCAGCGGACGGGTTCGAGCCGGACATCGTCTCCGCTCAGGTCACGGACAGCGCCATCACCGCGCCACTGCTGGCGCGGATCACCGGCCAATGGCGGACACTGGCCACGCACCCGCGACTGGCCGCATTCGAACTCTCCCCGGAAGCGCTCGAACGCGAAATGGCCTTTCTGCAGGCATTGGTCTCGCAAGTCGATCGGCGGCAGAAGACCGTCAATTCGCAGGTCATCAAAAAAGGTGGATTCACACCGCTGATCCGGGATGCCCGGCAAATGCAACAGCAATTCCTGTCGGAGAGCATCGCGGGATCACCGACAACCCGGCGACCTCCCTTCGGGCCGGTGTTCGGCGGGATGCAGGATCCGCAACCGGCCAATCCGGTCCTGGAGCAGTTTATCCGCGACGTCGCGCGCGAATTGGACCCGAGGGAACAGGACCGCCATCTCCGCGAGTGGATCCGCGCCCGGGCGACGGCGAATGGCGAACTGCTCCTGTTCCGCTACTTTGATTTCGACGTCGAACCGGGAACCACTTATCGCTATCGCGTGCAGCTGGAACTGCTGAATCCGAATTACGGCCGATCACTCTCGGCATCCGGCGGTAATGCAGACATCGTCCGCACGCGAACGCTGCTGACTTCGTGGAGCGAGCCGACGCCGCCGGTCGACGTTGCGGAGAATGTCCAGTATTTTCTGACCGGAATTGAAACCAGGCCGCACGGGAGGCCTCCGCTGGCGCGGATGAACGTCTTTCAGTACGACCAGGACCTGGGAACGACCGTGCAGCATGAGGTTGACGTTGCGTTCGGCCAGAACATCGCCGGCAAAGCCAGGGCCGAGCAGTTCGATCCGGCACAGGCCGCGATCCGCGTCGCGGAATACTGCTTCAAGTCGGACGACATCCTGGTCGACGCGATGCCGGACCTGGCGTTCCTCGCCGACCTGCATCCCGATCTGGCGTTGCCGCCGAATTCCCGCAGCGCGGCGCAACTGGTCGAGTCGGCGCTCGTGGTCAATGACCGGCACGACCTGATTGCACTCGACCGCGTGTCACAGGCCCGGGAACTCGCTGCGGCGCAGCGCGCTCTGGAGTGGCAGGCGACGCTCGCGGAGCCCATGGTGAAACGACAGCCGGATCCGCTCGAAGGCACGGCGAGCGACATTTACAGAGACCTGTATGACCAGCAATACGGGGTGCCTCCGCCGTCCAGTGGCGATATGGAACGCCGGACTCGGCCCAATGTATTGCAGCGTCGACGCACTCGATGACGGCGAATCTGGCCGGTAACGCGTGCGGTCCAGGTAGAATCCCCGCTCACGACGCTCCGGAAGCTACCCTCCGCCGTTCTTGCCGTTTGGAGCGCCCTGGAATCGAAATCCATCGTCTCCGAGTACCGAGGCCAGGGCGGATTTCAGTTCCGGCCTGGCTGAAACGTGCAGGGACGTCGACAGGATCGCGCGGATGCGGTTCGCGGGGGGGGCAGCTTCGGATGTTTGAGTCTGCGTCGACGCGCTCCCCTGCGGGTCGCGGCTAAACGTGGCTTCTTCGTCCCAGGTTTCAACGACGAGGACGACCGGAGTCTTCCCCGGGAATTGCCCCAGCACGTCGCGCACGCGATGCAGGTCGGAATCGGTGTGGTAACCGCGGCGGAACTTGAGCGTCACCTGCCGCGTGAACTCCTTCTCGGCAGCGTCGAGCGTGTACAGCTTGTTGACGATGATGTTCGGCTCGCGGCCGCGCGCGTCGGTGCGCCCCTTGACGAGCACGATCGCCTCGGCCTGCACCAGGTCCCCTTCACGGGCGAAGTCGTCCGGCCACATGATGCACCGTACGACGCCGCCCGAGTCTTCCAGATCGAAGTTGACGTACTTGCTGTGCCCATTGCGGCTCGGCTTCTTTGTGGCGGCTTTCTTGATGGACGAGATCATGCCGCCGATCAGTACTTCCGCGCCGTCTCCCAGGTCGCGCAACTGGTTGACGGTGTGCGTAGCGAACGCCTGCAGCCGGTCCGCGTGCTGCGTGAGCGGGTGCGACGTGAGATAGAAACCGATCACCTCCTTCTCGGCGGCCAGCTTCTGGCTGTGCGTCCAGTCCGGCGCTTCCGGGAGGTTGATGTCGACAGCCGCGCCCGGCGCGTCGGCGGAGTCGTCACCGAACAGGCTCTTCTGGCCCCGCGCCTTGTCGCGCTGTTTTGCCGCCGCCGCCTGAAACGCCCGGTCGACCACCAGTGTATGCTGCTCGCGGTTCGGCCCCAGGCTGTCGAGCGCGCCGGCCTTGATCAGGATCTCCAGCATCGACTTGGTGAGCTGTTTCGAATCGACGCGCTCCCCCAGGTCGAAGATGTTCTTGAACGGACCCCGGGTCGCACGCTCCTCGACGATGGCCCGCATCGCTGCTTCGCCGACGCCGCGGATGGCGCCGAGTCCGAACGAGATGGCTCGTTGAGCGGTAAGCGGTGAATCGTAAGTGGTGGGCTTCCCCTTGCCCCTCGACCCTCGACCCTCGACTCCGTTCTGCTCGACCACACTGAACTCCACATCCGATGCGTTCACGTCGGGCGGCACGACCGGGATGCCCATGCGGCGGCAGTCGTCGGTATGCTCTGCGATCCGGTCGCTGCTCTCCATGCCGCACGAAAGCAGTGCGGCCATGAACTCCTCGGGGTAGTGTGCCTTGAGGTAGGCGGTCTGGTATGCAATCGCGCCGTAGGCCGTGGAGTGAGACTTGTTGAACCCGTAACCCGCGAATTTCTCGATCAGCCCGAAGATCTCCTCAGCCTGACCGCGGCTCATGTTGTTCTGCTGCGCCCCCTCGATAAACTGCTCGCGGTACTGTGCAATGATCGGCAGCTTCTTCTTCGAGATCGCCTTGATGCACTGATAGGCTTTGGCCAGCTCGATGCCGCCCAACCGGTTGAGGATCCGCATCACCTGTTCCTGGTAGACCATCACGCCGTAGGTCTCTTTCAGGACTTCGTCGATGATCGGATGCACTTTGGGGACCGGCGCCTGGCCGTGCTTGCGGGCGACGTAGTCCATCACCATCCCCCCCTCCAGCGGCCCGGGGCGGTACAGGGCGGAGGTGGCGATGATGTCGTTAAACGTGTCCGGCTTCATCTTCGTGAGCAGGTCCCGCATGCCGCCGGACTCGAGTTGGAAAATCCCCTTCGTCTCGCCGCGCTGCAGCAGGGCGAACGTCTCGCGGTCGTCGAGCGGCAGGTCGTTGGGGACGATCCTGACGCCGCGGTGCTTCTCGACGTTTTTGACCGCCTTGTCGAGGATCGTCAGGTTCCGCAGGCCGAGGAAGTCCATCTTAAGCAGGCCCGCCTATTCGACGTCGGTCCACTGCGTGAGGATGTCTTCCTTGCCGGAGAGCTTCTGCAGCGGCACGTATTCGATCAGCGGCCTGTCGCCGATGACCACGCCCGCCGCGTGCGTCCCGGCGCTCTTGGCGAGTCCCTCGCAGGCCATCGCCATGTCGACGACCTCCCTGACCTGCGGGTCCCGGTCGTACTGCTCTTTCAGTTCCGGGCTTTCCTTGAGGGCGTCCTTGAGCTTGATGTTCAGCGTCTCCGGGATCATCTTCGCGATCTCGTCGGCCCGTTTCAGGTCGACGGAGAGCGCGCGGGCCACGTCCCGGACGGCGGCCTTGGCCTTCAGCGTGCCGAACGTGCCGATCTGTGCCACGTTCTCGTGGCCGTACTTTTCCTTGACGTAGTTGATGACGAGTTCTCGGCGATCACGGCAGAAGTCGATGTCGATATCGGGGGCTTCGGTGCGGTTCGGGTCGAGGAACCGCTCGAACAGCAGGTCGTACTGGATCGGGCAGACCTCGGAGATGCCCAGCACATACGACACGATCGCCCCGCACGCCGAGCCGCGGGCCGTGCAGGGGATCCCCTTTTCCCGCGCGAAGCGGGCAAAGTCCCACACGATCAGGAAGTAGCTGGCGTAGCCCATCCGTTCGATGACCGACAACTCATACTCCAGACGCTCGCGATACTTGGGGTCGGGGTTTTCGCCATACCGCCAGATGAGTCCCGCTTCGGCAATTTCGCGCAGGTGCTGCACATCCGTCTTCCCCGGCGGTGGCGTGAACACGGGGAAGTGCCGCGCCTTGAGGTCCAGGTCGATCTGGCACCGGTCGGCGATCTCCTGGGAGCGGGCGACGGCGTCCGGCACGCGCGGAAACGCGTCGTACATCTGCTCCGGAGACCGGATGAAGAGCTGATCGGTGTCGATCTTCATCCGGTTCGTTTCGCTGCGCAGCGACTTCGTGTTCACGCACAGCAGCACGTCGTGCATCGCGGCGTCCGACTGGCACAGGTAGTGCGCGTCATTCGTCGCCACGAGCGGCAGCCCCATGCGGTTGGCCAGGTCGATTGTAGCCTCGGCGCACGACTGCTGGATCTCAACCCCGGCGTCCTGAATCTCCATATAGAACCTGTCACCGAACAGGTCGACGTACCATTGGACCAGTTGCTCCGCCTTGTCGATCTCGCCTGCCAGCAGGTGCCGCGACAATTCGCTCGAAGCGCATCCCGACAGGCAGATCACTCCGTCGTGATGCTGTTGCAGAAGTTCCTTGTCGATCCG
>CAZWGW010000381.1:0-6923 GCA_964633565.1 uncultured Planctomycetaceae bacterium | reverse complement strand
CCTCTTTTCATGCGCTCGGCAAACTCTTTCATAGAATCAGGGTCGATCTGCCGTGCCAGACCGCTGTATGCAGAATGGACCGTCCCGGCAGATCGCCCCCAGGCGCGCGGATTCCCAACTCGGCTGGGGATGGACTCAGGGCGACGTGGACCGCATCGATTGGTCAGGCGTGGTGTGCGTGACGATGACAGTTGGGACAGAGCGCCACTGCATTTTCTACGGTGTCTTCGCCGCCGTCGGCAAGGCGCTGCTTGTGATGCACTTCCAGATACGGTGTGCCGTTGGAGCGACGCACAAATGGTGCGGGAAGTTTGCATCGCTCGCAGATTCCATTCGCACGATGAAGGACTTCTGCGACAACATCGAGATTACGTTCAAATGCTGTTGTAATGACCGTGAATTCGGGAGGTGGACCCCAATCGAGAGAAGCATCGCAAGGCACGTCAAGGTTTCTCCAGGCGTCGTTCAACGACGAATCAAGGCGGACAAGCTTTGGGACATGGTTTAGCCCGTCACGTTGCAGTCCGCCGATTCCAACCCAATTGAGGAACCCGAATGGGACTGAGGTAGCCGTCGCTGAAATACGCAGCCTACCCCACATCCCCCTGCGTCCACGCCCCATCCACCAGCCGCCACAGTTTTCCCGTGGGGGCGTTGTTCTGCAGCGCTGCCGGCAGCCGGTGTGGGCGGACGGCGTCGTAGCAGTAGAGGGCCGCAAACCGCCGCAGCGACGCGGGAATGCCGACGGCCGTGAAGCCGGGATGGCCCGTTGCAGGGAAGGGGCCGCCGTGGTTCATCGCCGGGCTGACGGCGACGCCGGTCGGCATCTTGTCGTTGAGCAGCCGCCCCACCCGGGTGCGGACGATCGGCGCGACGCGGTCATACAGGGCGTCGTCGCTCCCCTTCGTGTCGCTGTAGATGCAGCCGGTGAGGTTTCCTTCCAACCGCTCGGCGATCTGTGCGAGTTGGGCGTCGTCGCGAGCGATGACGATCAGCGAACTGTTGCCGAACGCTTCCGCCTGCAGTTCGGCCGGCCGCGCGACGAAGGCGTCTCCGGAGACTTTGAGGAGCGTGTTCGCATAACAGCAGCGGCCGCTGTCGGCCGGCTTGTTGCCCGTCACGACCTCGGCGCCGGACTTCTGCAGCGCGGCGAGGCCGGAGCGGAAGTTTTGCTCGACCCCTTCCGAGAGAAGCGTGCCGACCGGGGCTTTGGAGAACCGTTCGGCGACGGCGGCGACGAAGGCGTCCGCCTCTTTGCCGGCCCGCAGAACGACGAGGCCAGGGTTGGTGCAGAATTGCCCCGTCCCCATCAGGCAGCTTGTGGCGAACTCGTCAACGAGGGCCGCGGAACGCTCGGCGAGCGCTCCCGGCAGGATGAAGACCGGGTTGATGCTGGAGAGTTCGAGATAAATCGGTTTGCCCAGCTTGTCGGCCGCCTCCTTGAGGACCAGCCCGGCGTGCCGCGAGCCGGTGTAGCCGGTGGCGCCGATGAGCGGATGCGAGACGAGCTTTGCGCCGTCGGAATGGCTGGTGCGGTAGATGAGCTGGACGAAACCGGGGGGCATGCCGGTCGCTTCGGCCGCCTCGTGGGCCGCGGTCGCGAACAGCCGCGTCGTGCCGGGGTGCGAGGAGTGTCCCTTGGCGATGACGGGGTTGCCGGCCGCCACTGAGGCGGCGAAGTCTCCACCGGCGATGCTGTTGAAGGCGCACGGGAAGTTGTTGGGTCCAAACACGGCGACCGGACCGAGCGGCGCGAAGATGGCGCGGATGTTGGCCTTGGTGTCGATCGTCGGCAGCGCCCAGGAACCGTCGCGTGCGGCCGCGGCGGCCTGCCGGAGCTGGTTCGTGGTGCGGGGGAGTTCGACGTTCTTCAGCCGTGGCTCGACAGGGAGGGCGGTTTCGAGGTTGGCCGTCTGGACGATGGCGTCGGCGCGGCCTTCGATCAGTTCGGCGTATTTCTCGAGGAACTGCGCGAACCGTTCGCCGGGCCAGTCGCGGACGGCCGTGAAGGCGGCCGCGGCGGCCTGCAGTGCGGACTCAACTTCCGGCCAGGGGCTGATCGGATACTGCTCCGGCAGCGCCTGCTTCGTGGCGGGGTTGAGGGCGGAGAACGATTCGCGGCCGGCGGAGGGTTGCCAGCGGCCGGCAAGGAGGATGTGTTCGGACATGGTGCTTCCGGAATCCGTTGATCGAAGAGGATGACAGCAAGCCCACACTTCGGGGGGTCACGACTTAAGCAGTGCTTCCAGGCAGTCGTAGGCATTCGGGACGGCATCACCGGTCAACCATCCTGCATCGAGCCAGAACCCGCGGATGACCCGGCTGCGGAAGATGCGTTTCTTCTCCAGCCGCACTGCATGGTAGCGACCGTCCTTGCCGAGCCTCAGAAACAGCGTCTTTCGCTGCACCGCATCGATGATCCAGTATTCGTTGACGCCCGCCTCTTCGTATTTGCGCCGCTTCAATATGTAGTCGCGGCTGCGACTGTCGGAAGTCACAATTTCGGCAGCCATGTTCGGCGCACCGTTCATGCGCCCCTCCCGGACGAGTCGCAGACGCCGCCGGGTCACGTACGCGACATCCGGTTCCGGTGCGTCAATGAGGCTCAACTGAAACGCAAACCGCTGGACGAAGACCTGCCCACCCAATTGTCTTGCCGCGTCGTACATCCGTATCAGGCTGTCCAGAAAACTGCTGAGGTCGTTCGCGCGTCGCGAGTCGGGTGAGGCCACGTAGATCACTCCGTCAATCAGGTCCGCCTTCTGCCCATCGGGAATCATCGCGCAGAACTGGTCAAACGTGATCAGGTCTTCGGCAACGGGACTGGAAGCCATGACGGTCGCTCGTATGCGGGAGTATCTGCAGGTAGTCTATCATTTCGTGGAAGGTTCTGAACCCTGATTCATCGGGGAGCGCAATACGAACTGCTTGCCGCGAGGTCGCCCAATGTCGCGAAGCCTGACACGTCGCCGATTCCTGAATGCTGCCGCTGTCCTCGGTGCTGCCGGATTTACGACTGCCATTCGGTCCGCTGGCGAGCCCCCCATCAGAAACCCGCGGGCCACCGATGGCGACGAAGCCGCCGAACCCGACTGGGCCGAGCGGCTTACCGTCACCGTCGGTCCCGACAAGGCTGACATCGTCGGCACGAGCGACAAGGCACTGCAGGCGGCGGTCGACTACGTGGCGCGGCTCGGCGGCGGGACGGTACACATCCGCCCCGGGAAGTACACGCTGCGGAATTCGATCTATCTCCCCTCGAGGATCCGCCTGCTCGGCAGCGGGCCGGAGACAGTCATCACCAAGATCGCCTCGGAGACCGCTGCGCTCGCCGACGACTCCGACTGGTACGATCAGGAAGTGACTCTCAAGGAGGCCAGGGACTTTCACGTCGGCGACGCGGTCACGCTGAGGGCGAAAGACCCGGATAACAAATCCGCGATCGTGATCAAGCGGACGCTTGTGGCGCGTTCAGGTAACCGCTTCAAGCTGAACGACGGCCTGCGGCAGAACCTGTGGATCGAAGGGGAGCCGACCTGCTCATCGCTGTTTCCACTGCTGACCAGCGAGTACACGGCCGATGTCGTGATCGACGACCTCACGCTCGACGGCAACCGGGAGAACAACGCCAATCTCGACGGCAACTACGCCGGCTGCATCTTCCTCCAGGACTGCAACCGCTACACGATCCGCCGCGTCGAGGCCCGCAACTACAACGGCGACGGCATTTCGTTCCAGATCTGCCACGACGTGCGGGTCGAGAACTGTCATTCGCACGATCATGCCGGGCTGGGAGTCCATCCCGGCTCCGGGGCGCAACGTCCGAGGATCATCGGCTGCCGGCTGGAGCGGAACGACATCGGGCTCTACTGGTGCTGGGGCGTGAAATTCGGTCTCGCCGAGGGGAATCGCATCGCGGGCAACCACAGCTACGGCATCTCGATCGGCCACAACGACACCGACAACATTATGCGGAACAACGACGTGATCGGCAGCGGCAAGGTGGGGGTCCTGTTCCGCGACGACAAGCGCGGGGAAGACTTCTGGGCCAACCGCAACACGATCGAGAAGAACCGGATCGTCGACAGCGGCGACGAGAACGGTGTGGCGATCGATATTCAGGGGCAGACGAAGGATGCGAAGATCGTCGGCAATGAGATTCGCGAGACGCGGCAGCCGATGAACCGGACGGGAATTCGCATTTCGGCCACGGCGCAGCGCGTGGAACTGGCCGACAATACGATCGAAGGATTTGCGCGGACGGTTGTGGACCAGCGGGCGGCGTCGTGACAGAGTACGGGTAGAAGAAAAAAGAAATGAACAGAAGGCAGCCAAGGCAGCGAAGAGTTGGAGTCAGGCGGTCGGACGAATGAGATTCTGTGCTGTTCTCGCAGTGTTGTGGCTGACGCTCACTCAGGCTCCTGGGGTGACGCCGGTGCGCGCGGAGGAGCAGGGGCGGGTGCGATTCAACCGCGATGTGCGGCCGATCCTGGCGGAGAAGTGCTTCCACTGTCATGGTCCCGATGCGCATGCGCGGCAGGCCGACCTGCGGCTCGATCAGGCGGAGAACGCGCTGGCGCCGCGCGAGGGGTTCCGCATCATCACCCCCGGCAAACCGGAGGCGAGCGACCTCTACAACCGCATCACGGCCACGGCAGATTCGGTGCACATGCCGCCGCCGGACCAGGAGCGGCAACTGACGCCGGTGGAGATCGACCTGCTGAAGCGGTGGATCGAACAGGGGGCGGAGTATGAGCCGCACTGGGCGCTGATCCCACCCGAGCGGCCGCCGGTGCCGCGGGTCGGCAAAGACTTATCGCCGCGCAATGCGATCGACAACTTTGTTCTGGCACGACTCACGGAGACAGGACTCACGCTCTCGCCGGAGGCGGACAAGTCGACGCTGATCCGCCGCGCGACCCTCGATCTGACCGGGTTACCACCAACGATCGAGGAGGTCGACGCCTTCCTCGCGGACCAGTCGCCGGATGCGTACGAGCGGGTGGTCGACCGATTGCTGGCCTCGCCCCGGTATGGCGAGCGGATGGCGCTCGACTGGCTCGACGCGGCGCGTTTTGCCGACTCCGGCGGCTACCAGGGGGACATCCTGCGGACGATGTGGCCGTGGCGCGACTGGGTGATTGCGGCGTTCAATGCCGGTATGCCGTACGACCAGTTCACGATCGAGCAACTGGCCGGTGACCTGCTCCCCGAGCCGACACAGGGGCAGCGGATTGCGACCGGCTTCAACCGCAATCACCGCATCAACGACGAGGACGGCATCATCTTCGAGGAATTTCGCGTCGAGTATGTGGCGGACCGGCTGGAAACCACGGCGACCGTCTGGCTGGGGCTGACGATCGGCTGCGCCCGCTGCCACGACCACAAGTACGACCCGATCTCGCAGCGCGAGTATTACCAGCTCTACGCGTTCTTCAACAGCGTCGACGAGCAGGGGCGCGGCAACGGCAACGCGCCCCCCGTTCTTCAGTTGCCGACCGCCGAGCAGCAGGCTCAACTTGACGCAATCGACGCCGAACTGGCGCAGCAGCGCGCCGCGGCGACGGACAATGCCGAACGGATCAAATCGCTGGAGGAGCGGCGCAAGGGGGTCGCGGCCGGCGTCATCACGACAATGGTCATGCAGGACCTGCCGCAGCCGCGGGAGACGTTTGTGCTGACGCGTGGTGCATACGACAAGCCGGCTGACTCCGTCCAACCCGACGTGCCGTCCGCGCTGCCGCCGCTGCCCCGTGATGCGCCGACGAACCGGCTGGGCCTCGCGCAATGGCTCGTTGATCCTCGGAATCCGCTCACGGCACGGGTCGCCGTCAATCGCTGCTGGCAACTCCACTTTGGCCGTGGTCTCGTCGAAACACAGGAAGACTTCGGCACACAGGGGCAGTTGCCGACACACCCGGAACTGCTCGACTGGCTCGCCACCGAGTTCATCCGCACCGGCTGGGAGATCAAGGCGCTGCAGCGACTGATCGTCACGAGCGCGACCTACCGGCAGTCGTCCACGGGGTCGGCCGAACTGTATCGCATCTACCCCGAGAACCGTCTGCTGGCTCGCGGTCCGCGCTTCCGCCTGCCGGCGGAAACGCTCCGAGACCAGGCGCGGTTAGCGGCCGGGCTGCTGGCGGAACGGCTCGGGGGACCGTCGGTCAAACCGTACCAGCCGCCCCGCCTCTGGGAAGAACTGGCCAGTGCCTCCCCGGAATACGTGCAGGATCACGGGGCCGATCTGTATCGCCGCGGCCTGTACACATTCGTGCGGCGGACGATCCCGCATCCGGCAATGACGGTGATTGACGCCCCCAACCGCGAGACTTGCACCGTCCGAAGGCCGCGGACGAACACGCCGACGCAGGCGCTGAACCTCATGAACGACCCGACGTTTGTCGAGGCCGCTCGGGCACTGGCGGCCCGCGCGCTGGAACAACCGGCGGCCGACGATGCCGCCAGACTCCGGATGGTGTTCCGACTCCCGCTGGCCCGCGCCCCGCAGCCGCATGAGTTGGAAATCCTGCAGCAGACACTGGAGTCGTCTCGCGCGCGGTATCGCACCGAACCCGCCGCGGCCGAGCGCCTGCTCGACGTCGGAGAATCGCGAATCGCCGCGTCGATTGACCCAGTGGAACTGGCGGCACTGGCCGCCGCAGCCGGACTGATGCTCAACCTGGACGAGACGCAGCAGCGGGAATAGTCCCCGGAGGCTTGCCTTTCGCTTCCGCGAAAGGCGGACCTGGAGATGGATGCGCTACCGCGCCGGCCCGGAATGCTTCCCGATGAACTCCCGCGCCCGCCGGATCACCTCTTCGTTGATCCCCATGTGCCCCATGTCGGGATAACGATGAAACTCGTGCAGCGCGCGCGCCTCCTCCAGGGCCTGCACCATCAGGAGCGCGTTGTCGATCGGC
>CAZWGW010000380.1:4917-6937 GCA_964633565.1 uncultured Planctomycetaceae bacterium | reverse complement strand
CCATTGCTGAACGCGTTGCCCATGCCCATGTTGCCGCCGTGCATGTCCCAACTGCTGCTCGGCGGACCCGCCTTGTCGTGCTCGGCCTGCCCGGTCCAGCCGTTGACGGTGACGAAACGCACGCCCGATTCCACCATCCGCCGCGCGAGCAGCAGGTTCTGGCCGAGCGGATGCATGCCGTAACGATCGCGCACGCTGGTCGGCTCGCGGTGCAATTCAAAGGCCTGCCGGCCTTCGGCGCGCGTCAGGGCGTCGTAGGTCTTCGCGCGCAGGTCGGACCAGTCCTTCACCTCCCTGTCCTTGTCGAGGATCGTGGACTCCAGGTTCCGGAGCAGCGACTTGCGCTCGTCGAAGCGCGCTTCGTCGTAGGCGTCATAGATCTCCGGCGGCTTGAAGTTGTCCATCGCCGGATGATTGTCCGCCGAGCCGACGAACAGCGGCGCGTAGGCCGAGCCGAGGTATCCTCCGATGCCGATGTTGGGCGCGCAGAAGACCGGCGGACCGACGCATTTGATGAGCCACGCGTTGGAAACGAAGTTGCGCGTGCTCGGCTTGTGTTTGGCGACGAAGGAGCCGAGGTAAGGCTGCTCGTCGGGTATCCCTTCCTGCACGCGTTTTTCCGACTGGCCGCTGAGCAGGTTGTGCATCGCATCGAAGTGGTTGGCGATCGCGCCCGGATGCGACATGGAGTTGATCAGCGTGAAGTGGTCGGAAATCGCGGCCAGCCCGGTGTGCATCTCGTTGAGGAGCATGCCCGGCACCCGGGTGGCAATGGGCTGATAGGGGCCGCGATAATCGAGCGGCGCCTCCGGCTTCATGTCCCAGGTGTCGACGTGGCTCGGCCCCCCGCAGAGCAGGACGAAGATGCAGGACTTGTCCGAGGCGACGGCATTGCCCGCCGCGTCGACCTTGTCGCTCCCGAGCACGGCTCCGGGCAGGCTGTAGCTCAGCGCCCCCAGGCCGCTGGCGATGAGGGCTTGTCGTCGGTTCAACTGGAAATCGTGCATACGACTGTTCCCGTCTGCGGATTCAGGACTCGCGTCTGTTTTCCGGGAGGCCTGCGACGCATCAAAATCCTAGCATATTTGCCGACGCGGTTCGAGACGCGAACGCCTCAATCGCGGAGCAGGTGGTTGTTCGCCATGGTGATTCCGGAGAGCATCGAACCGACGATGCCGAGGAACCCCTGGTCGGTGCCGCACAGATAGAGGTTGCGGAGGTGCGTTTCGCCGGTGAGGATTTTGCGCGGTGCGCCGTAGACCGCGCCGGCGATGTGTCCGGTAAAGCGGCGGATTGTGCGGGGGGTGAACATGTCGGTCTCCACGACGTGCGGCCGGAAATCCGGGATGTGCCGCACGGCCGACGCTACAATTCGCCCGCACCAGTCGCGCTTTGCGGCGACGTAATCCGCCTCGCCCAGCGACGTCCAGTATGCCGGGTCGGCCAGCGCGGTGATCCGCACGCAGCCCTCGTCGAGTTGCCGTCCGTCGGCGTATTGAAAATTGTTCGGCGAGCAGATGATGCCGCTGCGGAGGTCGCAAGGTTCGGCCGGCCGCTCATAATGAAACCGCGGGGCGTCATTGTAAAAGATGATCGTCTCCCGATGGCCGAGAGCGGCCGGCTGGCGGTCGAGCGTGAAGATTGCCTCGGTGAACGAGACCTCCCCGGGCAGTGGCACTTGCGCGGGCAGCGCAGCGCCACAGAGTCGCATCGTTTCGGCGACTCCGGCGGACGAGAGGACATGGTCGGCCTCGATCTCGCGGCCGTCATCCAGGACGACGCCGACCGCGCGGCGGTCGACCGTTTTGATCTCCCGTACGCCGTGTCGCAGCAGGAGTTCACCGCCGAGGTCTCTGAAACGCCGGACGAGCGTCTTGAGGATGCGCCGCACGCCCTGGAATGGCCGGGCGAAGCCCTGTTCGAAGATGCTCTTGAACATGATGCAGAACTGGCTGAAGTCCATGTCGCGCGGCGTGGCGCTGCCGTAGAACATCAGCGGGCAGAAGAGCATGTCGGTGAG
>CAZWGW010000380.1:0-4907 GCA_964633565.1 uncultured Planctomycetaceae bacterium | reverse complement strand
CAGGATCGGTGAGGTACTCGCCGACGACGGCGCGGGCCGAGAGCGACGGCTGCTTCAGGTCCAGTTCGTCAAAGCCGTCGATGTGCCGGCAGAGGCGGCCGAAGTTGTCGGCCTGTGAGGGAAACTCAGCGGCAACCTGGCTGAGGAGAAGCGCGAAGTCGTTGCTGAACCGCAGCGTATGGCCCGGGAAGACGACGGCCGATCCATTCTGCGGGCTCAGGTCGAAGTCATCCCACCGCAGCCGGAGTTGCTTGAGCAGCTTGGCCAGCGGCCCGGTGCGCGTCCCCGGCGGCGCATAGTTCGTGACGGCGTGCAGCCCGACGTCGTAATTGCGGCCGCGGAGGCGGTAGAACGAATTCAGCCCGCCGATCGTCGTGTGCCGCTCGAGGATGCAGACCGGCTTCTCGTAGTAGGCCAACCGGATGCCGGCGGCCAGACCCGACATGCCGGCGCCGATGATGACGGTGTGGTAGTGGCGGGTCATTTGTCATTGGTCATTTGTCATTTCATGATGACTGGTTGTCGCTCCGCCCGCGTCCAATGACCAAGGACCAATGACTAATGACAAATGACCAGTCCCAAGTGACCAATCCGGGCGTCAGACCGGGGCCGGCGCATCCTTGAGCATTGGCGTCAGGTAGCTGACCGTGCTGTCCATCGTGCCCAGGCGCTCGTAGTCCGACTCGGGAATCTGCACACGGTACTGCTTGCGGAGTTCCATGACGATGTCGAGGAAGTCCATGCTGTCCAGTTCCATCTGTTCGCGGAAGGGGACGCTGTCATCGAGTCCCGACAGGTCCTCGTCGGGGGCGATGCGTTCGAGAATCTCCAGGATCACCTGCCGGATATCCGCCGGGGCCATTCACGCTACTCCATCGAATCGAGACTGAAATTCTATCGCAAACGCGGCGTCCGCCGGGGAGTACCGACAACCTCTCCGCTGTGGACAACCATGCCGGTCAACGGTGATGGCCGGGGCGCGGGTTACTCGTAGAGGCCGCCCTGCTCCCGCGGAAACTTCCGGACGATCAGGACCGAGTTTATCCCCAACATCCCAAAGGAGTTATTGAGAATGTGCTCAACCCGTTCCATCTGTCGGGGCTGGTTCGCCACGATCTGTCGGAGCTGGCACCGCTCGTCCTGTTCGTCGAGGTTGATTGTAGCGTGGGCCATCCGGTCCTGAAAGGCAGGCAAATTACCCAGAAGTTCCAGTGCCCCGGCCGCCCCCATGGCATGGCCGATGAAGCTCTTGGTATTGTTGACGGCCAGCGACGGTCGATCGCCGAACACCTGCCGCAGGGCGTCACACTCACCGATGTCTCCCTGCTCGGTGGCGGTTGCGTGGCTGCTCGCAATGTCGATTTCCCGCGGGTCGAGGCTGGCCCGGCCCAGTGCGAGCTGCATGCACTCCGCCTGCCGGCCGGCGTCGGGGAGCACGAAGTCGGTGGCGTCGGAATTCATCGCGTAGCCGACAATTTCTCCGTAGATTCGTGCGCCGCGATCCAGGGCATCGGGCAGCCGCTCCAGTGTGCAGATGGCGCCCCCTTCGGCCACGACGATCCCGTTGCGGTTCAAATCGAACGGTCGACAGGCTTTCGTGGGGTCTTCATGTTTCGCCAGCGCCCCCTGGCTCTGAAAGCTCGCGAAGATCCCGAACGTATGGATGCTCTCGGAGACGCCTCCAGCCAGGGCCAGGTCGACCTCGCGCAACCGGAGCATCTGCGCGGCCTGGATGAAACCGGCATTCCCCGCGGCGCAGGCCGCTCCGAGCGTCAAATGCGGCCCCGTGATGGCCAGATTGAGCGTCACCTCGCCGGCCGGATTGTTGGCGACGGTGCGCGGGTTGTGGTGATGCGACCAGACGCTGGTGTCGTAGCCGAATTTCGAGATTTCGTAGATCTCATTCTCGGTTTCGACGTTGCCGTGCTCGGTGATCCCGATGTACACGCCGACCCGGTCCTTGCGGACCTGCGGCCAGTCGAGGCGGGAGTCCCGCACGGCCTCATTGGCGCAATAGATCGAGATCGAGCCGGCGCGGGTGCCGCGGCGGCGTTCCTTCCGTTTCTGGTAACGGAACTCGTCGAAATTGCAGACGCCGGCGAGCACCTTGCCGATGTACCGCGTCTCAAACGGGACGACTCCGGAACGGCCGGCCAGCAGGGCGGCGCGAAACGCGTCCAGAGTGTCGCCGTTGGGCGCCGTGAGGCCGACGCCGGAGATGACAATCCGGTGGGGATCGCGCAGCGAGTCCTGCATGGGGGAGTTTCCGACAAGCCCGGGTGAGAGTAACGGCTGCCGGAAGGGCTGACAAGCAACGCCGCGAGCGAGTGGGAGCCGCCGACACTACTCAGCGGCAACCGCTTCGTTGAGGTCGATCAGGCCGTCCTGATTGGCGTCGATCCGCGAGAAGTCGGTGCGCTGGCCGAGGAACTCACGCCAGGTGAGGTCGCCGTCCTGGTTGCGGTCCATTTTGCGGAACCAGGTGGGGCCGGACGTGGCGGGACGAACGCGGCCCTGGCGCGCCTGCTGCATCATATTCGGGTTCGTAAATGGATCATTCAGGAACTGCGGTCGCGCCGCGGAGATTTCAAACCCGAACCTCTTGCGCAGTTCCGCGGTGGCAATCCGGCCGTCACGATCGCGGTCGTAATCACCGATGGCTGACGACGCGGAGGCAAACTCGCGCGGTCCGAGACGAAAGTCCTGGTCCTTGTCCAGGATCTCAAACAGCGTTTTCGCTTCGTCCGAGACCGTGAGTACGAGTGCGGCCTGGGACAAAGCGGCGGATTCCTGGACATGTTTCCTCAACTCATCTCGCGTGAGCATGCTATCACGGTCGGCATCCACGGCGGCGAAGGTGGTATCGGGAACCTGCAAGGAGTTGAATTCGATTTCATTCAGGTAGCCGTTCTTGTCCGCGTCAAACTGCAGAAAGCGCTGTAAATAGAACCCCAGCGTCACGTTCAGATCGGAGATACCCGCTTCCTTGTTGTCGTTGGCCCGGAATTCGACATCCATCCCGGCCAGCAGGAGTTGCGGCCGGCCGGGCACTGGCGGTCGAGATCCGGGCTCACGGGACGGAAGCGCCAACAGCGGCGTCGGACGCATCCGCTGCGGCGGAACAACGCGTGCGCGACTCACCAGGACGGCCAGTTCCAGGGCGGGGGTCGGCGCCGCAAGCAGACCGCGCAATTCGGTCTCGTCCAGAAGTTCGTTGGCGTCCGCATCGGCTGACTTCACGGCAGGCGGCGGCATGCCGATTCGATCACAAGGCACCCCTGACGCGCCCCCTCCGACGCTGGTCTCCGCGGACCCGTACAGGTTCATCAGCCGGCCAAGCACGCGTTCGCGGTCTTCAGGAGTCTGCAACAGGTTGAGAGCCAGCTCCGCGGGACGGTTCGCCTGTTGCTGCTGTTGTGCCTGCAGGATTGCCGTCGGGAACGGCTGCAATTCGGCAACGCTGAGGGTCTCGTCGTCGTCAAAGTCAAAGGATCGCAGCACGTTCAGTCCCTGCTGGATCTCCTCAAAAGAGACCAGCCCGTTCTCGTCAACGTCGAGGGGTCCGCTAAGCTGCACCGTCTGCTGCAATCGCGGCCGTCCCGCCACGATCCGAAATTGTGGACCCAGTTGCGCGTCGACGAACTGAAACAGTTCCTCCTGGGAAATCGAACCGTCTTGTGGCGCCACATCCAGCTCCGACCAGCGTTGTGCGAGTGTTTCCGCAGCGGCACTGCGCTGGCCGTTCGCGGGAATGTTCACCGCCTCGTCGGCGCTGAGCACACCGTCCCCATCGGCATCGAGCGAACGCAACAAGCTTCCCGCATAGGTGCGTCGAATGGCAATGACGCTGTTACTGCCGACGTCAATCTGCAGCCGCAGAAATACCGCCCCCTGTGGCCCGAAAAATACGACATCGAAATCGTCAGTCACGGGGTCCGCCGGCGGAGCGGTCGTTCGACGCTGAGCACTCGCCTCGGGGCCGATCGGCCCGAGAACAGCCAGCAACACCAATCCCTTGGCTGCGAGATTTGACATCGATCGCACCGCGCGTCGCATCGTGATCTGGTGCAAATTCCACATGCCACGGACTCTCCGCTCCCTGTACGTATCCAGCATATCACCCCGTTGGAACATCCTCCACGTCGACCACGGAATCGGCGGGAATGGCGATGCATGTCTCCCCCTGACCAGGGTGCTATAATCCGCCGCCGCCCCGGCTCGTTCGCTACCACCGCGCTCCCGCCCACTATGCCTTACTCCCGACTGGCCGACTTCCTGGTCGCCCTCCACGACGACGGCGACCTGGTGCGAATTGCCGCCGAAGTCGACCCGGTGTTTGAACTGGCGGCGATTACGGATCGGGTCAGCAAGTCCCGTAGCGACGGCGGTCCTGCACTGTTATTCGAGAACGTCACGGGGAGCGGACTCCCCGTGGTTTCCAACCTGCTCGGGAGCAAGCGGCGACTGTGCAAGGCCCTCGGCGTCGGGTCTTTCGATGAGGCGGCCCAGCGGCTCGTCGCGGCCGTGACTCCCGAAATTCCCGAGGGATGGGCGGATTCCCTGCGTCTCCTGCCGCGGCTGTCGCAACTGGCCAGCGTGCCGCCGCGCGTCGTGAAGAGCGGTGCCTGCCAGCAGGTCGTGAAACTCGGATCAGACGTCAACCTCGCCGAACTGCCGATCCCTCACTGCTGGCCGGGAGAATCCGACCGCACGCTGACGGCGGCCCAGGTTTATCTGCGGAGCCTGACGACCGGCGCCCGGCATGTCGGACGATATCCGCTGCAGGTTGCGGGCCGGAATGCGCTGGTCATGCACTGGGACATCCATGACGAGGCCGCGTACATCCATCAGGAGTACGTCACCGCGGAGCGGCAGATGCCCGTGGCGGTCGCGCTGGGGGGCGACCC
>CAZWGW010000379.1:0-6940 GCA_964633565.1 uncultured Planctomycetaceae bacterium | reverse complement strand
GGCGACCAATGAAGGGGCGGCCATCATCGGACTGTCGGGGCTGATAACGCCGTCGCTCGACGAGATGGTCCACGTGGCAAAAGAAATGACCCGACAGGGCTATTCAGTGCCGCTGCTGATCGGCGGAGCGACGACCAGTGCGCGGCACACGGCGGTGAGGATCGCGCCGCAGTACGGCCAGCCGGTCGTCCACGTCAAGGACGCGTCGCTGAGCGTACCGGTCGTCGAGAAACTGATGGACGCCGACCGGCGGGACGCGTTCGCGACGCAGAACCGGGAAGTCCAGGAACGGGACCGCCGCAACTACGCCGAGCGGCAGGAACGCAAGCTGGTCCCCTACGCCGAGGCCTTTGCGCAGCGGTTCACCTGTGACTGGCCGACGGTCGACATTCCCGTGCCGGAGTTCACCGGGCTGCGCGTGCTCGCCGACTTTCCGCTGGAGACGCTGCGGCCGTACATCGACTGGTCGCCGTTTTTTCTGACGTGGGAGCTGAAGGGGAAGTTTCCGCGCATTTTCGAGGACCCGCAGGTTGGCGGCGAGGCGAAGTCACTGTACGACGACGCCAACCGGCTGCTCGACCGCATCATTGCGGAGAAACTGCTGACCGCGCGCGGCGTGTACGGCTTCTGGCCGGCGAGTTCGGAAGGGGATGACGTCGTGTTGTGGCGACCGCGGGAGGAGAGTTGCCGGGCACCAGAACGTAGTGATGAGGAGACAAGGAGAGGGGGGGATGAGGAGTATTCACGACTCCCCTCATCACCTCATCGCCTCATCCCCTCATCACATGATCGCGTCGAGGACCGTCAACCTCTCACTCGGTTCCCGATGCTGCGGCAGCAATGGGAGCGCGTCGGCCAGACCGACTTTCGCTCGCTGGCCGACTACGTCGCCCCTGCGGAAAGCGGTCGCACCGATTACATCGGGGCATTCGCGGTGACCGCCGGGCATGGCTGCGATGAACTCGCGCACCGGTTCGAGGCCGAGCATGACGACTATCACTCCATCATGACGAAAGCCCTCGCCGATCGGCTGGCTGAGGCATTCGCGGAGTACCTGCACGAGCGAGTGCGCTGCGAGTGGGGTTACGGCGCGAAGGAGTCGCTGTCGAACGAGAACCTGATCGACGAGAAGTACCGCGGCATCCGCCCGGCATTCGGCTATCCCGCCTGTCCCGACCACACCCGCAAGCGCGCACTGTTCGAGCTGCTGCAAGCGGAACAGAACACCGGCATCCGGCTGACGGAGAGCTACGCCATGTGGCCGGCGGCGTCCGTGAGCGGCCTGTACTTCGCGCATCCGCAGGCGCGCTACTTCGCGGTGGACCGGATTACGCGCGACCAGGTGGAGAGCTACGCCGCGCGGACGGGAATGACCGTGGCGGAGGTCGAGCGTTGGCTGGGGACGAATCTGGGGTATGATACATGAGAGGAGTCGCATCATGCCCAGCCGCAGCCCGTTTCCCGGAATGGACCCGTACCTGGAGAGGTACTGGGGGGACGTGTACAATACGTTGATCACGCTGGCCAAGTTTCAACTGCAAGGCGAGCTTCCGGACACGCTTCGTGCTCGCGCCCAGGAACGCGTCGTCATTGAAGACCCTGATCCGCTGACTCCTTCGCGGCGCTTCATCGAGCCGGATGTGATGGTGGTCGAATACGGCGATGTCGCATCGAAAGCGGAAACGGAGGAGGGGGGAGTCGCGCTGGCGGAGCCGCTGGTCATCCATGTACCCCCTTTCGAGACCACCCACCACTACCTGGAGATCATTGACGTTGCTTCCGGCGGTCGTGTGGTGACAGTCATCGAATTCCTCAGCCCCACGAACAAGCGTGCCGGGGACGGGCAGGACAAATACCAGCAGAAACGCGACGAATGCTTCCGCGGCCGCGTCAACTTTGTGGAAATCGATCTCACGCGCGAGGGGACGCGAGATCTCAGCGCCAAACCGTGGCACGTTCCCCCGTCGCACAAGACGACGTACCAGGGCTGCGTTTATCGCGCCGCCAGGCCCGACGACCGTGAACTTTATGCGATGCCGCTGTGGAAACCGTTGCCCACGATCAAGGTCCCGCTGCGGTCCGCCGATCCGGACGTCCTGTTGCCCCTCCAGCCGCTGATTGATGACGTGTACGAGCGGGGGCGGTACGACACTGATTACCGCCAGCCCTGCCGGCCGCCGCTGGAGGCCGCCGATGCCGCGGAACTGGATCGGCGATTGGCGGGTTAGGCGGCCGCTGTGCAACAGATGCGTCTCAATCGCTGAACATATCCGCCAGTCCACCGAGTACCGACCCTTCCCCCGTCCGTTTGCCGCCCCCTGACGGCGCATTCGCCAGGATGCGGTCGGCCAGCCGCGAGAACGGCAGGCTCTGCAGCAGCACGGTCCCGTGCCCGCTCAGTGTCGCCAGGAACAACCCTTCGCCGCCGAAGAACATCGACTTCAGGTTCCCGGCCCGCTGAATATCGTAATCGACCCCGTCTGTGAAGGCGACGAGGCATCCAGTGTCGACGCGCAGAGTTTCCCCGTTGAGTGTTTTCTTGATCACGGTGCCGCCGGCGTGGACGAACGCCTTGCCGTCCCCTTCCAACCGCTGCAGGATAAAGCCCTCACCGCCGAACAGCCCGGCGCCCAGTTTCTTCTGGAACGCGATGCTGATTTTTGTCCCCAGGGCCGCGCAGAGAAACGCATCCTTCTGGCAAGTCAGGCTTCCGCCGAGTTTGGCCAGGTCCAGCGGGATGATCTTGCCGGGATACGGCGCGGCAAACGCCACGCGTTTCTTGCCGCGGCCACTGTTCGTGAAATGCGTCATGAACAGCGATTCTCCGGTGAGGGCGCGCTTGCCTGCGGAGAACAGCTTGCCCATGAAGCCCTGATCGGGCTGTGAGCCGTCCCCCATTTTCGCTTCAAACGTGATGCCGTCCTCCATGTAGTTCATGGCCCCCGCCTCGGCGACGACCGTTTCGCCGGGATCGAGCTCGACCTCGACAATCTGCATGTCGTCGCCGTGGATCTGAAAATCGACTTCGTGGGACTGCATGGAGTGGCTCCTCGTGAGCAAAGCGGGAATCTGGCCGGCAGTTTCACAACTGGACCGCGAACGGTCCGGGAGATGCAACGGATCACGGGATTCTGCCCGTCGCGGCCGACAAAGGCAACCGATGGGCAACGATGCTCGACCCCGCCCCGCCAATGCGGAAAGTGAAACATCAGCCAGTCGCCGTCGCAGGCAGGTCCGGGTACATTATGAGCGACATCTGGCCCCGCCCCGCACTCGCAACGAGGAGAACGGCATGTCCACATTCCGCTGGACCCGACGTGATGCGCTGAAAGGCAGCCTGACCGCACTCGCGGCCACGGGCGTGCCGCGCTGGCGGTGTGACGAATCGACCGTCCTGTCGTCCCCTCCCCGACAACCTGTCTGACTTCACGCCGCATCGGACGCGTATGGAAAGAACCCGTCCCATGCCCGGTCGAGCCGAGAGAGCGCGTCGCCGATCGGGACCGCCTGTAGCCGTTCGCCGGGCAGGGAGACGATCAGGCCCAGACGCTGCAACTTGGCGAGGGCGTCATGGACTTCGAAATCAACCTCGACGCCGGTCGCTGATCGGAGAAACTCTTCCGCACGATTGTCGAGTTCCGCCTGCGTCCAGCCTGCCAGAGGTGCATGCCGCCACAGCAGGAACCAGGCCAGGACGGCTTCGCGGAACTCCTGCTCCTCGGCTTCGTCCAGCAGGCGAAACAGCACGCCCGCATTGTTATCGAGGTTCTGGTAATACAGGTTCTTCGTCAGGTTGAGCTGGTACTTCTCCCTGGTCCGGAGATAACCGAAGAAGGACTTGACGCCGTAGCCCAGGGTCCCGCCAACCAGGCCGAAGAAGGCGACCAGCCCGTACAAGCCGGCGTACGCCAGGACGACTGCTCCCTTGATGATCTTGATGACGGTCAGGGCGATGCCCGAGACCGTCGGCAGGAGGATGCGGCCGCGATCGAGCAGCGTCATCCGCACCTGGCTGCCGGGGAGCAGCATTTCGAGGTCCATCTTCGGGATGTTCTTGAAGATTTTCAGATAGACGGGATGCGTGGACTCCACAGACGACAGGCGGCGATGGGGGCGCAGGCGGAACATGACGGCGAGCCGCTGATAGGTGGGGACCTCGTGTTCTTCGCGGCGGTAGAAGTTCGCCGCGCGACGGACTTCGCGGCGGGTGATGATCTCGCCTCGGGAGAAGACTTCGAGGCGCTCAAACACGTCGAAGTCGACGTCGAGGCGGATGCCCCAGGCGCTGGTGACCGCCAGCGCCTGCTCGATTTCCGCGCGTGACAGCCGGCGGAAGTTGGCGCGTTCGAGAAGGTCCGTCAGCCGGCCGAAAAACGCGTCGACGGCGGCGGCGGTATCGTCGGTTGCAGCGGCGGATGTCCGCGTGTCGGCATCAGGATCGAATGGAGCGTAACCCTCCTTCAGGTCTTCGAGTTGCCGGTGGTATTCGAAGTGGAACGTCGCCTCCAGCAGGCGGCACAACGAGAGAAACGGCTCCCGCTCGCCGGCACTGAGCGAGGCGTCGCCCGCGAGGACCCGCACGAGATCGGCCTTGCGCAACGGAATGAAATGTTCCCGCGCGACGTCCGCCAGCGTCGCCGGCCGCGGGACGGCAGGAGTTTCGACCGGGCGCCCGGCGACCGTCGCAGACGGGGCGCTGCACTGACGCATTCGGGACACGTCCATTCCGGATCCTCCCTCACCGCAGGCGTCGGGTATCAACGCGCCCGAGGTTCGCTACGACGCTGATGCGTTGAACCGCATCCTGGTCTGGTCCAGAATGCCGACTCCCGTAAGTTATCAACTCCTCATTTTGAGAGCAGCAGCAGTTCGCCGCATATGGGCACACCTGAATTCACGAGCGGTTCACCTGGACTCGACGTCCCACGCGTCGGCCCCTCTCCGTCGACCTCGGAACCGACGTCACTGCGGTGGCTCGTCATTCGTGCCGTCGCCGGGTTTGCAGGTTACGTCCTGCGGGTCTTCATTACGACGCATCTCGTCGTCGACGTCGCGTTTGGCTTCCTGATCGCCGCCGGTTGTTACCTCGTTGCGGCGGACGGTTCGGTGCTGCGCGGCGTGCTGGCCGCGATTCTGGGCCTGGTCCTGGCGGTCGTGACGGGGTTCATTCTGTCGACGCAGGTGACCGTCAGCCTGTCAATCGCGCGGCTCGTCGAACAGACGCAGCTCGGCCGGAAATCGCTCGACGCCCTGCTGCGCGTGGCCGGGCGAAACGACCTGCTGGAGAAGTCTCTCACTGTCCCCAGGCTCGGTGCCTTGCTGCACGACGCGGCAAAGGCCGTCGCCGAGGAAGAAGTTCCGCGCGGCAAGGTCTCTCGGATTGCGGGGGCGGTCTCCCGCCGGGTGCTGCGCGTCGTCTTGTGGCTGGTCGCGCGGCAGGTTCTGGCGTCGGGGCAGCGGATGTGCGAACCGGACGGCACAATCCGGCTGGTCCGCGTTCGTGAAGAACTCTCGGACGTGATCGACCGGCAGCTTGTTGCGGCGGCCCGCACGCGAACGAAACAATGGTCGGCCGTGCTGCTGACCATCTGTGCGGCGCTCGCGTTCGCTGCAGCATGGGGCATTCGCGTCTGGGTGGCCCGCACGGGCGGCTGATCGCACCCGGGCCGCGCTGCTTGAACTCCCGCACCGGCCTCCGTAGCATCGGCTTAATTCCCGAGCATTGTTACACCCCCAACGGCCGCGCGCCTGCATCATGCCGAACGCACCCACATCGCAGCACATCGAGTCCGTCCTCCAGGAAGCCCGCCGTTTCCCCCCGCCGCCGGAGTTCGCCGCACAAGCCCATATCCGCTCCGAAGAGCAATACCTGCAGATGTGGACGCGGGCCAAGGACGATCCGGGCGGGTTCTGGGGAGACCTGGCGAAATCAGAGCTGCACTGGTTTCAGCCGTTTGAGCAGGCGTGCGTCGGAAAAATGCCCGACACGAAATGGTTCGTGGGCGGCAGGACCAATGTCGCTTACAACTGCCTCGACCGGCACCTCGCGACGTGGCGGAAGAACAAGGCCGCCATCCTCTGGGAGGGGGAACCGGGAGACACACGGGTGCTGACCTACCAGCAGCTCCACCATGAAGTCTGCAAATTTGCAAACGTCCTCAAAAAGCTCGGGGTGGAGACGGGCGACCGCGTGACGCTCTACATGCCGATGATTCCCGAACTGGCGATCGCCATGCTGGCCTGCGCGCGGATCGGCGCGACGCACTCGATCATCTTCGGCGGTTTCTCGGCCGACGCCATCGCCGATCGGAATAACGATGCACAGTCAAAAGTGGTCGTCACGGCGGACGCCGGCTGGCGGCGCGGCAAGGAGGTGCACCTCAAGGCGAACGTCGACGAGAGCCTGGAGAAGTCGCCGTCCGTGGAAAAGGTGGTAGTCGTCCGCCGTACGGGGACCGACGTGACGATGGTCCCCGATCGAGACTACTGGTGGCACGACCTGATGGAGACGGTCGACGCCGAGTGCGCGGCCGTCCCGGTCGACAGTGAGCACCCGCTCTACATTCTCTACACGTCCGGCTCTACCGGAAAACCGAAGGGCGTGCTGCACACGACAGCCGGCTACCTGCTCGGCGTGACGATGACCGCCCGCTGGGTGTTCGACCTCAAGGAGGAGGACACCTACTGGTGCACGGCCGACATCGGCTGGGTGACTGGACACAGCTACGTCGTCTACGGCCCGCTCTCGAACGGCGCGACCACCGTGATGTACGAAGGAGCGCCCAACTGGCCCGACAACGGCCGATTCTGGGAGATGGTCGAGAAGTACCGCGTCAGCATCTTCTACACGGCCCCGACGGCAATCCGGGCTTTTGTGAAATGGGGCGACGAGTGGCCAAACAAGTCCGATCTGTCGTCGCTGCGCCTGCTGGGGACCGTC
>CAZWGW010000378.1:4650-6941 GCA_964633565.1 uncultured Planctomycetaceae bacterium | reverse complement strand
AGCCGACGCCCAGCGTCAGGCGCCCGCCGGACAGCGCGTCGACCATCGCGTAGCTCTCCGCCGTGTTCAGCGGGTTGCGGAACGGCAGCACGGACACCGCGGTCCCGAGCCTCAACCGGCGGGTGCGCTGGGCCATGGCCGACAGCATCACGGCGGGGTCCGGCACGATCCGGTCAGACATGCCTCGCCAATCGACTTTTGACCCACGACCACACTGCAGTCCGGGATTTGCCCTAACAAGCACCGCCGCTCCTTCGTAAAACTCTCGATGGGTTCTTCCCCTCGACGCTCGACCCTCAACCCGGGACCCTTGCCATGCCGGCCTGCAACCGCAAACTCGGCCCAGTGCTGCTGTTCCTGCTGGTCACTCTGCTGATCGCCCGCCCGGCATGGGCCCTCCGCTTCGGCGCCCTGGGCAACAGCCCGGTCGACGCCCAGGCAGGCTGGCCCGAGGGGACCGCCGCCGTCTTCAACCCCCAGCAGCGCATCGCCTACTGGGAACTCAACGGCCAGTGGAAGTCTGAATGCCGCGGGGACGCCGAGGCGTTCAGCAAGGTCGTCGCCAACTTCGCCCTCATCAAGGCGGACGGGAAAAAGCTGATCCTGCACGACGGCGTCGGCAAGAGCTACTGGGTCGGGGCGACGCAGCCGGGCGGGGATGCGAAGGTCGACTGGATCTTCACCGTCTGGCAGGGGGACATCTGGCGGCAGTGGCAGGGAATCGGGCGACCTGCGGGCGCGAAACCCCCGGAATCGCCTCCCCCGCAGATCGACGTTTACTGCGGAGGCAACCTCAACATCGACGACGTCGACATCCCGGAGGGGTTGCTCGTCATTGATCAGCGGCTGGAGTCGCGCGGCTTCCAGCTCGCCGACAGCCACGTACTCGAAGGGAAGGTCCATGACATGGCGACCGGCAAGCCGCTCGCCGCCCGGATACAGCTTCAGCGATACGATCGGAACCGTGATGGTGGCGGCACTTACGTGACGGTGGCCAGTGTCGATGCCGACGACACGGGACGCTGGGTCCTCAAGCACGCGCCGCAGGGTCACTACTCGATCACCATTTCGGCCCCAGGCTATGCCACCGGCGCGTCCGGGGTCGAATTGGGAGACCAGCCGAGTTGGTCCGAAATCAACGCCGTCCTCGCACCGGCCGTCACGCTGGCGGGGACGGTGACCGACGACTCCGGCCAACCACTGGAGGGGGTCTCCCTTCGACTGGAGAGCGCCTACGGCCGGACGCTGAACCTGCTCACGGACAAGGACGGCCGGTTCGAATCCGACCAGGTTCCGCAAGGAGAGTTGACGCTCCATGCGCACAAAGAGGGCTACGTTCACCTCGGTCTGGGGGACGAAGTGCAAGCGCCGGCTGCCGACGTGAAGCTCACGCTGGTCCGGGGCGGCAGGATCGACGTCGTCGTCGACTTCGGCGGCAAGGCGAAGCCCGAAGATTACCTCGTGAACATCGAACCGGAAACTGGCCTCGTCATCGGCTCCTGGGGCGGCAACGCCAGCGTCGATGGCAGCGGGTTCGCCCGGTTCACAAACGTCCCCCCCGGCAAGTACGTCCTCTGGGGCCGCCCGAACCCCGGCGCCGACAGCGAGGAGACAAAGAAGGTGCCGGTGGAGGTCAAGGGGGGCGAGTCGCGCGAGGTGACGCTCAAGGCCAGGTAGGACGGACTGGCAGTCCGTCCGTCTGGACTGTAGCCGGAGTCAGTGACTCCGGCCGGAAAGTGCCCGCCGTCATGCTGTCGCCACACCAGCTCGCCGCCGATGAGCGTGTTGACGGCGGGCATTTCGTCGGTCAGGTGGTCTCCGGGCGTACCGAGGTCCTGCTTGCCGAGCCGCCGGACCCGACAGCACGCCCGCCAGAAAACTGCCGTGCGCGTCGACCCAGGTCGGGTCGCCCGGCACGGCACAGCCTGAACTCGACCGCCGCGGACCAGGCGCGCGCCGGGCGGCAAGATAAGTCGGATCATGGCTGCCGGCTGTCGGCGACGACGGGACGTGGCCGGCGCCGCCACGCAAAACCGACGAGGCTGAGCAGGCCGGACCCCAGTAGGGCCATGCTGCCCGGTTCGGGGACAGCACTCAATTGGGTCAATGACGTCGGCGACCAGGCAAGACCTTCGATTGTCTGCACTCCTGTGCGTCCCACCAGTGTTGCCGTGCCGGTCCTGACTTCCACCATGTAGAGCGACGAGGGCGATAGCGGATTGCCAGGCACGATGAAATCAGGCGTTGTTAAATACATGGTCCGGCTCTGCTGATCGAAAGCGAGCCCGGCC
>CAZWGW010000378.1:0-4550 GCA_964633565.1 uncultured Planctomycetaceae bacterium | reverse complement strand
CGGCGGAGACTCCATAGAGGTATCCCGCATCAAGCCGCACGGCTGCGGTGAGCATGGCCGCCGCGAACACAACAGTCATCAGAGTTGTACGATTCATATTGCACCTTGCGGATGATGGATCAAAACCAGAGCGCCGTTCCGTTACGGCGCCCCCCTGCCGTGTGGTGGCCCGTCAGCCAATCGCCTGAGCAGCATTGCCGCCGGAGCACACGCGCGAGCGGCGGCATAAACGCGCTCCGCCGGCCAGACCCACAACGCCCACCGTGAACAGCAGCAGCGACCCCGGTTCCGGCACTTCGCCGGGCGCATCGAACTCGATCGTGAGGGTCGGGGGGGCGTAGCCGGCGGGTATTTTGTCGCCGGGTTGGCTGACGTCGAAGAAGGTCTGGTAAAGGAACAACTCCGGGTCCGGCAGCGAATCGGAGCGCAGCACCAGGCCCGCGAAGTCGGCATCGGAGCCGTACAACGCCTGCACGAACGCCGTCACATCCAGATTGTTCAAGTCGGGTTGAATCGCGTTGGGGCTGCCGCCGACTTTCACGACGATATTGTCAGTACTTGCCGTGAAGGGTCCGGCGATTTCATGGGAGACACCGAAGTCCGCGGCCGCGAGTTGTCCGTCC
Organism: uncultured Planctomycetaceae bacterium; assembly: GCA_964633565.1. Lineage (GTDB taxonomy): Bacteria > Planctomycetota > Planctomycetia > Planctomycetales > Planctomycetaceae > CAZWGW01. The sequence continues at coordinate 3,927 of CAZWGW010000378.1, read as the reverse complement.
GCTGCGTATCCGTGGAGCGAGAAGATCAGCTCTCGATCGCCGGCCCCTCCGCCGCTCAGGTTTGCGGTCGTGAGCGACAGCGTCGCCGATCGAATGACAGTCCCGATCGCCAGACAGCGTTGCATTTCTCGGGTTTCCTCGTGGCCTGCACAGAATGAGAACGCGACCGCGGCGCGTAGACCGTGCGCCGCGGGACGCTCCGGCCAGTGAGGAACTGGTGTGGCGACTGGCCTTCACCGGCCGGTCATGATTCGCTACTCGGTAGACGTATGGGCCTCGATCGACTCTCCCGGGCAGTTTCCTCTCCTCAGGGAATCGGCATCAACAGGAGCGGACGCAACTCGCCGGAAGGCGCAGTGAATCCACAGATCCACGGGTAGCCCGTGTTGTCGCGCTCGCTCATCCCGTAGAAATCGGTCTCGTTGTTGCTGGGCACCCCGATCAGTGAGTTGACATTGAACGTATTGCCGTTGTGGTAGAGGGCGTTCCAGATCTTGCTCGGACTTTCGAAGACTCGCACGACACAGTCTCCGTCTGAATTGACTCCCCCATAGGGATCCGCCTGCTTCCTTCCGCTGACCGAAACGGACTGCGTGGGGCTGGTATAGCGGCGCGCTACGCCGGCCCTGGCCAGCACGTACGTGCCGTTCGCGCTGATGCGTGGCGCGATTGCGTTGAAGATTTCCAGGGCGCCCGTCGACGGCGTTAAACGGTACGCGTACCCATCTTCGTAGACTCCGCCGACGAGTCGCCCGTCATCACTGACGCCGCGGACATTGGGGAGTTGCGGATAGTCATCGAATGTTCCGTCGCCGGTATTGCAGACACGCGTCGTGCGCGTGCCGTCCAAAGCCACAACGGTATAAACGATGTCGCCGCTGGCGTTGATGGGTTCCCCAGTCGCAATCGCGCTCTCGGAAGTCGCAATTGAGACCGGCAATAACAGGAATGCGCCGAGTGCCGGATCGTAGAGGCAGGTGCGCTTGCGGCCGCTGGCATGTGTCGCCTGGCACGCCACCTCTCCGGAGCCATTGACGCCCCAGGCGGATGAGGCCCTCCAGTCCGCAGGGGCGGGGCCGAACGGATCATCCAGATCGATCCAGCCGTTGACGGCTTGCGTATTGAGGTCCCGCACCCCGGTCGTCGAAATCAGTCCTCGCGTTTCGGAGTCGACGATGCCCTGCCACGCAAAGGCCACTAACGGGGCGGCACTGGTCCTGCCGACACACTGGACGTGCAACAGCCCATCCACCCGTTCGACGTGCACGGCGAGCGGATATGGTTGGTCGCCGTACAGCGGCTCCAGCACGACGTTCTGGTAAACGGGGGGCGTTACGCCGCCGCCGCCCGGCTTCCCTGCATGCGCCGAGTCGGCCTGTGCGTTAATGAACGCGGCCAGGCCGGCGACGAACGGTAATGAGCAAACGCGGAGTTTCATGGTGTGATGATCCGTATGGCCTGCGTACAATGACAACGCGACCGCGGCGCGCAGACCGTGCGCTGCGGGACGTTCCGGCCGGTGAGGAACTGGTTTGGCGACTGGCCCTCACCGGCCGGTTTGGTTACTTCTGCATCAGTTTTGAGTACCGCCCGATTCTCCTGGGGCGGCGGTTTCGTCGAGCGCCGATCGAGCGGCTCGTCGGACCTGAGTCAGTTCTTCGTCCTGAGGTGCATGGGCGTCCATCCAGGCGGTGCCGGCGTCGAACCATTGCCGCGCCTCGTCTTTCCGGCCCGTGTGCGCCAGTGCGATCGACAACAGCAACGGATCCAGCGCGCCGTCGCTGCGCAGACCGATTAGCAGTTCCGCGGTGCGCTCGGCAGTCTGCCAATCGTCGTACACAAGGGCATAAAGGATTCCCGTGCGCCGTCCGGGGATGAGCGTCGTCTCCCGTTCCCCGGACGCATCCAGGCGCTGTGCTACTGCCGGATCGGTGAAGTCGAACTCTGGAAACGTTGTCACGAACCAGTCCAAGTCCCCCTCGCGCGAGTGCAGGCTGCTCGTAAAGGTACCGGCGTCCGGGAAGTCATGCAGGATGTCGCGCCACTTGACCGCGGCCGCCGTCAGGTGCTGGTTGGCTTCTTCCGGATATCGGTCTTGCAGCAGCAGCGCCGTGTGGGCATAGGTATTCACCAGGGCGATGCGATGACGCAGCTCGTCACCGCGCAGCGAGTCCAGAAAAGCGGCGACCTGCGTTGCCTTACCCAGGCGGATTTCGGCCGCATGGAGTTGTCCCAGCCGCTGTTCGACCGCGGCAAGATGAACCATTGCCGTGATCCAATCGTCCCATGCCCTCGGTTCATCCTGGCCGGCCGCCCGCCGATACAACATCTCGCCCAGGAACGTGAAGGGGTCCTGCTTGATGGACAGCAGTTGCACCTGCACTTCCAGTTGACGCAGGAGGAGCGGCCGGGCCTCCGCATCTCGCTCCAGAGCGATCAGGGCATAGGCCAGTTCCCCCAGCAGGTACGCCTGCCGAGTCCGGAGATTCTGGTTGTCGGCGTGATTGAGCAGGCGCCCCTCACACAGTCCCAGCGCCGCCCGCGCGACGATCTCCGCTTCGCCAGGTTCAGACTGGTCGACGAGCAGACGTGCCAAGGAGGCCTGGGTCGTGAGGTAGTTCTCGAATTCTCCCAGCGTCACCAGCCGGTCCACTCCCAATTCTTCGTACAGGGAGCCGGCTTCGCGCGTGAGTCGCAGTGGTTCGGGGCCTTGGCGCTGCTGTGAGCGGGCCATGGCCAGGTTTTGTTTGATGCCCGCGATGCCGATGTGGTGCCGCTCGTCGTCCGGCTGCTGACGGGCCAGCGATTCATAGTGCGACGCGGCGGCTTCGTAATGGCTCACTGCGGATTCGAGCCGCCCCTGCATGCCCTCCATCGCCCCCAGCATGTTCAGGTTCGTTGCCAGCGCCAGGCGCAGGTCGATATCGTGCGGCGACTGCTCGACAAGTTGTGTCTGAATGGTGACGGCCTTCTGCAGGTCAGTGACCGCCACATCGAATTCCCGCAACTTGTGGTGAAGCAGCGCCATGCGCCGGTGCAGTTCGGCCCTCCGCACAGGGGACAAACCGTAGTCCTGCGGGTCGTGGAGCAGCCGTGAGTAAAATGCGGCGGCCTTCTGGAGAAAGTGAACCTGCGTGTTGGAGGCGGCGGTGTTGTCGGCAATCCAAGTGGTCGCGAGGCGAGAATACATGTCATCCACAGCCTCGACCGCCAGATCGAGGTTGCGTTGCGATTTCTTGTGCTGGGCCGCTTCGGCCAGGAAATTCTGGTGGGCCACGTCGCGGGCCTCGTGCGCCGCGATCGCTTGCCAGGTGCTGACCACGGTCCCTGCCAACAGCGAAAACATCACCATCGACGCCGCAGTGAGCAGTCCCTTCCGCCGCCGCGCAAACTTCTGCACCCTGTACCACGCCGACGGCGGACACGCTTGCACCGGCTCGTCCGCCAGATAGCGCTCGACGTCCGCCGCCAGCACACTCGCCGATTCGTACCGCCGGTTGCGGTCCTTTTCCAGCGCCCGCATCACGATCCAGTCCAGCTCCCCGCGCAACTGGTGCCCCAGCTTGTGCGGCTCCAACTGCTGCCGGCCAGCGATCGTCGAGCGCGTATCGACGGCCAGCGTGCTGATTCGCACGCTCGGACGCGGCGGTTCATCTTCGCGGATGATCCGCCGCAGCTCGTCGTACGACGCGTTCGACAGGCTCTCCCTATCGAACGGCGTCGTCCCCGTCAGCAGTTCGTATAACATCACCCCCAGCGAATAGACGTCGCTCCGAGTGTCGACATCCGCATCGCTCAGCGCCGCCTGCTCGGGGCTCATGTAGAGCGGCGTGCCGATGAGCTGCGCGAATCCGGTGAACAGCGTCTTGTCCGTGAGCTGCTGCCCCAGCGCCTTGGCGATGCCGAAATCGATCACTTTCGCCAGCG
>CAZWGW010000377.1:0-6959 GCA_964633565.1 uncultured Planctomycetaceae bacterium | reverse complement strand
GACATCCCTCGCGGCGCGTGCGACACTGTAGATGCGACCCACATGCGCCGGCCAGGCCCTGATGTCGACGGTCGTCGCGGAGCGATCTTCGCCGTGCACGTCAGGATCAACGTCGTCTCCCTGGAGGACCACGGCGGTTACGTCGCGCGGGACAGGATCAGATTGCGGCGATGTCTCCGGACGCGGCAACTCCGGTTGTACATCGCTGTCAAGTATGGTCAACGCCCCGCCGCGGTCTCCTGCAATGATGCGCGCATCGTCCCGTGTGGCGCTGAGGCTCTGAATCGGATCATAGAGTGTGTGGCGGCCGAGGAACCCTCCGTTGTCCACGTTCCAGACGCATACCTGGCAGTCGAGCCCTCCGGTCGCGAGCACGCGTCCGTTCCGGGCAAAGCATGCGCTCGTCAGTTTGTCATGATGCTCGCGCAGCGTGTGAAGCAACGAACCCGACATGAGGTCCCACAGCCGGGCGGTGTGGTCGCTGCTGACGGACGCCAGGGTTTTCCCCGACGGCGCGAGCACGAGAAACTCAACGGAGTCCTCGTGTCCGGCCAATGTGCCAACGGACGCCGCTGTTGCAGGATCCCAGATTCGGATCACGGGATCATCCTCTCCGCACGAGACGAGCAGTCGATCGTCGTCCGCGAAGACACACTGGTAGGCCTGGCCCGGATGTGCCGGAATGCGCTGCAGACGCCGTCCTTCCGGCAATTCCCAGACGCAGACTGATCCGTCCTGGCCGGCCGATACCAGACGCCGGCCATCGCGGGCGAAATCCAGTCCGTTGACTTCCTTCTGGCCCGAATCGAAGGACCCCAGTTCGTGAAGCGATCCGGCGTCGAGGATGCGGACCCGACCGTCGTGGCCGGCAACCGCCAGTTGGCGGCCGTTGGGGGAAACCACGACCGAGTACAGCGACAGTTCACTGCTGTGCGTCTCGACTTGCGCGGGGCGATCGAAACCCGCGAGGAAGTGCCATGCGAAATCGCGGCGGTCGACTTCGCCCGGTCCGGGCACCTGTGCGATCAAACGTTCGTGCAGGACGCGGGCATCCCCCTCGCGCCAGGCCCGGCCGGCCAGGCGCAGATCGGATGCGTAGAGCATGTCCTTGACTTCGCCTTCGCGCCGGTTGGCGCGCTCGGTGGCCTCCTCGGCCTGTTTGAGCAGTGCCGCCAGGCGCGTGTTGAGAGATTGCAACTGCTGGCCGTGCTGTGTCAACTGGGCGGCGTGCAGCGTCAGACCAACGACGAAACCGGTTAAGGACACGAGAAGCGTCGCGACGAGGGCGGCGCCGGTGGGGTGGCGCCGCATCGTGCGCCACGCGCGTTCCCAGGCGTGGTGCGGACGTGCCAGTGTCGATTGCCCGTCGAGAAAGCGTTGCAGGTCGGCTTCGAGTTCGCGGGCAGTGGTGTAGCGGTGGCCCGGGTCCTTTTCGAGGCACTTGAGGCAGATCGCCCCCAGGTCGCGAGGCAGGTCCGACACGAAACGTTCAGGAGCCGGCGGCAGGTCCACCGCCAGTCGGCTCAACGTGTCGAGTTCGTCCGCCCCCTGAATCGGCGCGCGGCCTGTGAGCAATTCGTACAGGATGACACCCAGCGCGTAGACGTCGACCGCAGGACCAACTTTCTTACCGGTTCGCGCGGCCTGCTCGGGCGCCATGTAGCGGGCAGTTCCGAATGCAACGCTGTTTCCGGCGACGGTCTCAGGGCCGTCCATCAGTTTTGCCAGTCCGAAATCCGTCAGCAGAAGCGTGAAAGGCAATCCACCAGCGGGATGCCCGGCGTCCAGCAGCACGTTCTCGGGCTTCACGTCCTGATGCAGGATTCCCGCATCGTGCGCGTGGGCCAGCGCGCCGGCGAGTTGCCGCGTGATGGCGGCCGCAGTCCGGGGTAGCACGCGGCCGCCGTTGCGCTTGCGCCACACCGACAGCGTCTCGCCGGGGCAGAAGGCGGCCGTCAGGTAACACTGTTCTTCAATTTCGCCGGCGTCGAAAATCGGGACAATATGCGGATGCCGCAGCGCGGCTGCGGCGCGCGCTTCCCGCAGAAAGGCAGACTTCACCTGCTCATCCGCAAACGCGAGGTTGCGCGGCAGTTTGAGCGCGACGTCCCGTTGCAGCATTGTATCAAACGCGCGGTACACGACGCCGAACCCTCCCACGCCGACGCGTTCTTTGAGCTCAAATCGACCGAACCAGCGACGCCCGCGCGACGGTTCGGACAGGTCTGCCGCGGGCTGCCGGGAGTGGTCGAACCGGAAGACCGTCGTGATTTCACCGGGCGAATCCGAATCATGCCCAGCCGCATCGCCCGTGGGATCGGCCAGCGTTGAACACGAAGCACCGGCGCGCTGGACGAGCCCATCGCCCGGTGCAGCGCCTGGTGGTCGTTGCACCTCGTTTGAGATTTCGTCGGCGACGCGACCGCAGGCTGTGCAGCTCCGTACGTGGGCTTCGACGTGTTTCTGGACGGGCTCGTCCAGTTCACCGTCCAACCATGCTCGCAGCCACTCACGTTTCAGGCACGTCGTTTCATCCATGGCGCCGTCTCAGTGCATTTCGACCCGGATTGTCGAGCTGCGAATCGAGCGGCCAGTGGCGGGCGCGACAGCCGCATCGTCGGAATCCGCTCGTCGAGTGGCCCAGGCCCGGCCCAAGAATACAGGAGGTTCGCGCCTCCCAGATTCCCCCCATCCCGCGCGACGCATCACCCGCATTGGACCCGACGTCGCTCACCGCGCCCGCACGCGTGACAATATACCTCGTGGGCATCAGGAAAGATTCGCCCAAAAGCAGGGTGTTGCACGAGATTATTCCGGAAAAGGCCCGATATCGGAGCCTGGACGCAATGCCCGCAGCTTGCCAGGTTGGGCAGAATCAGCCCGCTTACCCCGACGGCGGGCTCGCGGCGCGAGACTTCGCGCGAGTGGGAGGAGAAGGTTCCGGGGTGGTGCCCGGGAACAAAGCGGCCCGTGAACCGCTTCGAGCAAGTGCGGGCCAACGCTTGCCACGAAAGACGCCCACGGGCCAAATCGAATCATATCCCGTTTTCGCCGCAATTGCACGGCAATTCCGCGATGCGCTGGCGAATCCGCGCAATGTCGCAAGTTATTTCATGCAAGCATTTTGCATCAACACGCGACTCCGCTGATTCAAATGCTACCGACGAATCACGACCTGTGCCGGGTTAATGGCCTGAAATTTCCCTTTCTGGGAAGTGATCTCGAACGCCCTTGGTACCGACTGCAGCCCGTCGAGGATATGAGTAATTGTCGGGCGCAACTGCACGCGGCCGGAAGCGACGAGGCGCACGGTGTGCTCCAGATGGGCCTGTGTGCTGATGTCGGGAAAGACATACCGCAGGCTCCGCTCGCGAAGGAGGTCGACGTTGAGTTCGAGCGGTCCGCCAAACCACGAGACGCCGACCACCTTTCCGCCCGACCGGACGGCATCGATCGCCTGCCGGAGCGTCTGAGTCCCGGCAAGCCCCTGTTGCGGGCTGCCGCCGGCGCATTCGAAAACGACGTCGGCTCCATTGCCTCCCGTCAGATCGCGAATGGCCGATACGACATCGCACGTGCGGGCGTTCAGGGCGTGGTCCGCGCCGAGAGACTGGGAGACGCGGCACGATTCGTCGCGCACGTCGACGGTGATCAGGCGTCCCGCGCCGCTCAAACGTGCAATCTGCAGGCATTCCAGCCCCATGCTCCCCTGGCCGAAGATCGCGACGGTGTCGCCCATCTGCAATTGCGCGGTTTCGACTGCCGCAACACTGTCGCTGAGCGATTGGAGGCAGGCCGCCTCGCTGTCTGTGATGCGGTCGTCAACCCGCACGAGAGCAATTTCGGGGAGCGACGCCACCTCGCTGAAGCAACCAGGGAGGTCGAAGCCGATCACCGGTCCACGGCGACAGAGATTGCTGCGCTCCGAGATGCACAGGGGACACTCACCGCAGGGGAGTTTGGCCCGCGCCGCGACACGCTCACCGACTCGAAATCGAGAGACACCGGGACCGGTCTGCACGATGCGGGCACAAAACTCGTGGCCGAACAGTTGCAGCGGGGCATCCCGCTCCAGCCGTTGCTTGACGCGGTCGTACGCCAGCGTCCGGATGCCGAACGCCAGTTGGGCCTCGGTGACACTCGGCTGGACGCAGAGGGGCTCGACGAGCACATGCCCCGGCTTCAACTCCGGGACAGGGACGTCGTCCAGCCGCATGTCGCCGAACGCATAGAACCGCCACGCTTTCATTGTTTATTCCACAAGGAGTCGATCGAGATCGTCCCGGAGCAGTATCCGGCCTCCACGAGCGTGCGTTCCGGCTCGTCGCCGGCATAAACCCAGATCATGGCCATCGGTGCATCGGAGCGATTGAGGAAGCGGTGCGGCCTCCCTCTGGGAATGCAGGCCGTGCCGCAATCCCCGAGCACATACTCCCGCCCGGCCACCTGGCACACGGCGGTCCCCTGAATAATGGTGATCGACTCGTCATATTCGTGAAAGTGACACGGCAGTGAAGCGCCGGGACCAAACAGGCCATAACCGCCGCAGATGCCGCGCGCGCCGAAACGTCTTGCGAACAGGTCGCGGAAATGGGTGCCCGGTGACAACTCGTAGACCGCGGCCGACTGAAAACGGACCAGCGTTTCCGCACAGCCGCTGTCGGACTGTTCCCGGGCCTCAACGGGAAACGTCTCGGCGACCAGTTCGCGCGTCGGAGCGTCTGACGCAAACGACGAGTGCAGGAGCGCGCTCCGATCGGGTGAGGCATTGCGGACGGCATGCGCGACGCCGGCGGGAACGTGCATGGCGTCGTAACTCCCGACATGGTAACGGCGTCCCTGGACACTGATGAACGCTTCGCCCTCGAGCACCACGATCACTTCGCTGAACGGATGCCGGTGATACGCCAGTTCGGCCGCCGGATGAAATGCGGCCAGTGACGTTGTCACACCGCGGGCCCCGAGCGCGCCGGTGGCGAGAACACGCAATTCCACACCCTGCGACAGGGTGGAGGTCGGAGGACCATCGGGACGCGTGATCGATTCGACGCGGTTCATGCGGCCGCTTCCTCCTGGCGCACGAGCTTCTGCAGCGAGTGGCAGTCGGCCGGAACAAGCCCCCGATTGCCGCCGGCCGACCACACGACTTCGGCGACGTAGACGTCGCCGCGCGAATCGAGGCACAGATCGTGGGGCGCGAAGAAGTCGCCCGGCGCGGTCGGATGTTCGCCGCCCCCCCAGCGGGCGATCAGTTCGCCGGTCCCGGTGAAGGCGCTGACGCGGCCGCCGGTCGCGTGCGGCACAGGCGCCGTCGTGCCGGGCCACATCCCCGCGCGGTAGCCGAGCTCGGCAACGTATGCGATTCCTTGAGCGTCAAACGCGATCTGGCATGGCCGGGCGATGCCGGACCATTGTTCGAGAAACTCTCCTGACATCGAAAAGACCTGGATGCGACTGTTCTCGCGGTCCGCGACGTAGACGTGGCCTTGAGAGTTGACGGCGACGCCGTGGGGGATGCGGAATTGTCCGGGTTCCGTACCGGGCTGGCCCCATGACAGAATCAGTTTTCCTTCCGGCGAGAATTTGTGAATGCGCGCGTTGCCGTAGCCGTCGGCGACGTAGATTTCGCCGCCCGGCGCCAGCGCCACGTTGGTCGGAAAATGGAATGGCCCCGCGCTGCGGTGAATCGTGCGGAAGTCGACGCTCGTCGCGCCGGTGTCCGACGGCCGGCCGCTGGTGCCCAGCGTCAGCAGCAGCCGCCCGTCCGGTGTGAACTTGCGGACGGTATGGTCCGAGTCGTCGGTGCAATAGAGCATCTCGTCCGGCCCGATTGTCAGACCGTGCGGTCGCCGAAACAATCCGGATCCCCAACTGTGCAGGAATGTACCGTCGCCGTCGAAAATCGCGACAGGATGCGCGCCCCGATTGAAGACGTAGACGTGGTCGCGGCTGTCGACGGCGACGGCGGCGACTTCGGGCCAGCCGATGCCGGGCGGCTGTTGCGCCCAGTTGACGACCGGAATCAGCGAGGGCGCAGCCGGCGTGCGCTGCGGAGAACGAGGGCGGGCGACATCCGGCCGCATGGATATTTTTCCCAGTATGTCGGGGAGACGTTCGTCTGAAGCAGGTTATACCCGGGTTACAGCGTTCGCACCAATCGCCGCAGAGCGAACACGAGCGCGAGCAACAGCGGGGGGACCAGCATGGCGACCAGCGTCAGGGCCGACACGATGTAACTCCGGCCGTAATGCATCAGGTTGTACAGCCGCACCGGTGCCGACGTCAGGCCCGGGGGAGCGAGGATCGCCACGGGCGTCAGTTCCAGGAAGCCCCAGATGCACAACATGCCCGCCGCCAGGATTTGCTGGCGCCATCTGAGCCGCCACACCAGGTTATCAGCCATCCTTCTGCGTGGTGCCTCGCCGGCCGAAGACAGCAACCGTGCCAGATGGACGCCCGTCGTTGGCGTCAGTGTGGCAAAAACCAACTGCAGCAGCACGGCTCGCGGCAGCAGGAACAGCGTGAGGGCCACGGCGGCCGGAAGGGGCGTGTCATACACCGCCGACAGCGGCGGCTGCTGAAATAACCACACCGTCGACAGACTCACGACCAGCGAACCCAACAGGCCGGGCACGGACAACCCAATCCCCAGCGCCGTACCGCAGCGCCTGACCCGCGCCGACGGCCGATTCGCGGCAAGCATCCGTACCCCCGCAGCCAGCAGCATGGCGAGTGTGCCGGACGACACACCGACACCAGCGGCGGTGGCGATCTCGCCCAGCATCTGCGGGGTCTTGAACAGAGATGCCATCCCGAAGATGGCGTCGCGTCCGACGCGAAACAAGGGCACGCCCGTGACGACCGTGCAGGCGACGACGCCAAACAGCCAGACGGCCCGGTCCTGCCGACGGGAGACCCGTCCCGCGACCGATCGCCGCGCCGCCGGACGCAATTGGCTG